>CACYHU010000057.1 GCA_902774215.1 uncultured Chloroflexota bacterium | reverse complement strand
GAATGAACCTGCCGCCTTTTCCGCCCAGCGGGCACTCTCCGCGCTTGACGGCTCAAAACAATGTGGAAAGCGGAAAGCCGAAGCACATGCTGCCGCACCTGAAGCACACGGGGCACATCCTGCTGCCGCTCCGACAGCACAGGATGACCGGCACCTGTGCTGCGCTGATGATCCCCGGAATCCGAAATGCGCCAACGATCAAAATAACCCGAAACCCGAAGAGATAGCTTCCGAAACAGAAATCCCCGAAGCTCCGAAAACTCCGGACAGACGAATCGAAGAAAGCATAAGCAAATCAGAAAACACGGAACATGAAGAAACACCCGGAGACTTCCCCGATCAGGATAAAATTCCCGGAATTCCGGAGCCGGATCCCATGCCTGATCCCGTCCCGGAAGAACATACACACAAAGGGAAACGGTCACCTGAAATTCCGTATCCGGATCCAATACCCGAAACGGTAAGAATCATGCAAAATGTCTTCAGCAGGAGTGAATCAAACGGAGACACCCGATCTTCGCGGATATGGAACCGCGTCTGGCAGCAGATATACGCAATGCGCTTGCCGAATATGACAGCGGATAAAGGGTATCTATTCAGAACTTGCCTGGAACGGTTCCTGACGGAGGAGGGAACTGTCCTCTCGCTTTCGCAGGAAAAGTGCTTTTTGGTATCAGGTTCTGAACAGTTATAAAATGATAAAAAAAAGAGCAGCAGAGAAAAAATAAATTAAAATTGTAAAAAAGCAAACAGTTATAGCTGACTCATTCCGGGCCAACTATAGCTGTTTGCTTCGATTCAAACGGAATAATTCTGCGCTTTCCCTGTAAAAAAGATAACCATCGCATTTTGCGGGGGAGTCAGAAAAAGAGCCCTGAAACACAACGGGGGTATGGGGGGCGGAGCTCTTACACCGCATAAAAAACAGGCGAAGCCTGTACCTTACGGTGTAGGCCCCACGGAAATCTGGCGCGGGCTGCGGCTTTCGCAGACACACGAACTTTCGATTCCACGCCTTGCGAAGCATACCCTCCGGATTGCAAAGTGAGCTCTTATAGCAGAAAGCAGAGAAACCGAGGCGGAAACAATAATGAATGTATACGATTTTGACGGAACGATTTTTCCTTCGAATTGTTCGGCAGGCTTTTGCATATGGTGCATGAACCGGCATCCCGGGCTGTATTTTACCTTTGCCCCGAAAGCGGCCAAAAGCATAATTCAGTTTAAGCTGGGGAAGATTCCGGAATATCTGATGCTGCGAAAATTTTTCAGCTTTCTGACAAAGATAGATGATTTCGATGAACAGATCGGGCGTTACTGGGATCAAAATGAAAAGAAGATATCCGCATGGTATCTGGCACAGAAGAGACCTGACGATTTGATCATCTCCGCGTCGCCTGCCTGCATCATTGAGCCTATCGCAAAGAGGCTGGGTGTGAATTTCATCGCTACGGAATACGACCGCGAATACGGGGTGTTTCTTAATAATCTGATGTATGCAAAGGAAAAGGCAAAGTACATCATTGATCACGGTTTTCCGGTAATCAATAATTTCTACTCCGATTCTCTTTCTGATACACCGCTCGCCTTATGCGCAGAAAAAGCGTACCTGGTGACCAACAGGGCCAGCACCGTGGTTGACTGGCCTGATCTGGATGCGGAAACCATGAGCAGGGTCAAAAAACACATCGACACAGGCTGGAATATCCACCTGAAATAGGAATGCCGTCCCCGCCGGAACGGGAGGACGGAAACACATCACACGTTCTTCAGGAGCGCTGACTTCGATGACGAACAGGCCTGACACGCAAGGGTCAGGGGGCCGTATGCAAATGACCCGGGCATGGGTCATTTGTGTGCGGTTCCCCAATACCATCGTCTGTACAAAGGTAAGCCTCTCACAGTCCTCACCACCCTAAACCCTTCCGCAAGCATGAGCGGCATTATTCCCGGGACGTACACAACTGTCCCTCTCAGGACTGCTTGCATACGTCCCGCTGACCCGGAACCGGGTCAGGTTCAAATATTGGGCTGACTTTATTCATGTTTTTTGAAAAAATTACCCTTACTTTATTATTAACAGGGAACTCATCTCCTGAATTTTTATTAAAAATCTGAACAGCGGACGGGCAGCGGTCAGATTTGGTAATAGGGGTCTAGGTATGCGCGGGTGCCTTCGATCATCTCGCGGAAGAGCCTTTCCCCGTCGGACCGGGAGAGATCGCAGACCATGGGCTGGGCCATGAAGGCTTCGAAGATAAGGTTCAGGTCGCGGGTTTTGATGCCCTGATAGCATAACTCGAGACTCTCCACGCAGGGGCGCAGCAAATCCATTACCGGTGCGGGCAGCGGATTGGCAACGATGGGGCGGACACAGTTATTGTCAAATACATGGTTGACCTCCACCACCGCACCAAGCGGCAGATCACGCATCTGTCCGTGGTTGGGGGTATTGGCGTTGGAGACCACCGTCCCGAAACCGAGGATGGCTTTCATCAGCTGGATCAGTTCTTCCGCACTCTTATGAGGCCGGGCGGAAAGCTCTCCCGCCGCTATCGCTTCCAGCTCCGCGATCTTTCTCTTCTGGTCAGCCCGGCGATAGTCGACCGTGGTCAGGTGGAAGAGCCATTTATCAACGGTTTCCGGACCGGCCAGGTATTGACTGTTGGGGAGGAACTCCACCAGATGGCGGTCACCGGCAGCAGCCAGTACGCCGTATTTTCGGAAAAGGTCCATCTTGACCCTGTTGCCGTAATGGAAGGGATCCGTATTGAAGCCGTCCGGGGGAAAGCCGGGCTTTTCATCATAGCCCTTGTCAAAGTACTTTTCCATAAATCCGGGCAGCAGGGAAAGCACATCGACATCCTGCCAGCGGGCTTCCGTGATCCAGGTGAAATGGTTGATGCCGGAGGCGTCGATCACCAGCTCGTGACGGTCCGGACGGGGAACGCCGAGCTGCTCGCTGATCACGCAGCAAAGGAAATCCTCCGCATTGAAGACCTCATGGCAGCAGCCGAAGGCTTTGATGCCCGGGAAGGTATCAAAGAGCGTCCTGCAGCACATCGTCATCGGATTGGTGAGATTGATCACCCAGGCGTCCGGGCAGCATTTTCGGATCGCCCCGGCGAAGCCCTCGTAAATCGGCACCGTCCGCATGGCACGCAGAATGCCGCCCGGGCCTGCTGTATCACCGACAGACTGCCAGATGCCGTATTTTTCCGGTGCGTGAACATCCACCGCCATCTGGTCAAAGGTACCGGGCAGGATGGAACAGGCCACAAAATCCGCACCGCTCAGCGCGGATTCCAGATCCTCATAAACCACATAATCCCAGCGCGATACCGTATCCGGGTGCGCGTTGATGCGCTCACCGATCTTCCGGTTCCGCAGCGCGGCTTCGATATCAATATCATAGAGAGCGATCTCACCGCTGAGCCCTTCAGTCAGTGCCAGATCATTCATAAAAACACGTGCCCAGAGTTTTGAACCTCCGCCGATATAAGTCAGTTTTATTTTTTTCATGGAAACCTCAAGCCGATATTCTGAGTCAAAGAATACAGACATTTTCTGTATTTCATTTTATTATATTTTGAGCGTAAAAAATGAAAACTGATACAATTATGAAACCATCAGCCGGTTTATAGCTTTGTACAATAATTCACAATATGGATTTTTGCAAAAATTACATGCACAAAACGGATTTAGTTTGATATAATTACTGCACACAGCGGAAATTAGATTTTTCAGGAAGGATATCAGTCATGAACGAGATCGTTTACGTCAGCATGCACAAACTAACGACAAACGTCACCCGACATATGCATACAACCTGGGAATTGATCTATTACACCAGCGGGGAAGGCGTTATGATTTTCGATGATATAACAATACCCTACAAAGAAGGCGATATCATTGTCGTCCCCCCTAACCATATCCACACAAATCACAGCGAGCACGGATTCACGAATTATTTTCTGAACCTGGACGATACGAACATGAATTACAAAGCCCCGTTCAAGATCCAGGACGACAAAAACCATTACATTCTCAATGCGTTCAAAGCCGCGTATTACCACTACAACGAAAATGAAAACCGGGACATACTGATGATCGCATACGGGCACCTGCTGGTGGGCTATATCCGCACATATCAGAAATCTCCCGTTCACAGTGATATCGTGGAGATCATCCGCGCCAACATCGTTCAGAACTTTTCCGACAGCAACTATGAGCTGGATAAATTTCTGCGGTCACTTCCCTTCAGCTACGATTATCTGAGAAAACTGTTTAAAAAAGAGATGGGGATCACTCCCCATCAGTATCTTTGTGACAGAAGGCTTGCAACAGCCGCCGAGTGGCTCAGCACCGCATATAATGACTCCAGTAATATTGCGGATGTTGCCCGGGTCTGCGGGTTCAATGAGCCGCTGTATTTTTCCCGCATGTTCAAGAAAAAATACGGGCTCTCACCGAGCTTTTACCGCAGCGAAAAACAGCAGACCGTCAAACGGCTCACTCCGGAATCAGTCAGGATTCAGGATGAAGCTCAGGATGTTACTGCTGAAGACGTATGATCTCCGTATAGCAAAGCAGGAACGGCGCCACACCCTTCGCATCGTTCTTAACGACCGGCTCTGAAATATAGTATTCATAAGTACCGTCACGGCGCCGGTTGTTCTCCGGACCAAGTCCCGCGACCAGACAAATGCCTTCCAGATTCAGCTCGCCTTCCGTAAAGGATAAACAGCGGCCGGCAATGCCGCTGAATGTTTTCCGACCCAGCGCAGAATATTCCTGATCCAGAACACCGAGACGGGCACCTTTAAGCATGGCATAGGCAATCATGGAGGACCCGCTGGTTTCCAGGTAATTGCCATCCCGGCCGCCGCAGTCCACCACCTGCCAGTACATTCCGCTTTCAGGATCAGCGTATCCAGAGATCCCCTGCATCAGCTCCACAAAGATGGGAATAATGCGGTCCCGCGCTTCACCCTGAGGGAGGATCTCGATCAGGTCCGCCAATGCCACAGTGAACCAGCCGATCGCCCGCAGCCAGAAGCTTTTTGAAAGGCCGGTTTCCGGATCCGCCCAGAAGGCTGACTTCGAAGCGTCATAGCCGTGGTAATAAAGGCCTTTTTCCTCATTGTACATATGCTTGCGCACGTTTTCGATTTGGCAGATCGTATCGGAATAATCAGCAGATCCGAAGTTTTTTTCATACAGGGTCTGGAACGGCTGAGCCATGTAAAGTCCGTCGAGCCAGACCTGGTTCGGATAGATGGCCTTGTGCCAGTAATTGCCCTCATCTGTACGGGGCTGTCTCCGGAGCTGGTCCATCTGTGTCTCCGCGGCTTTGCAGTATTTTTCTTTCCCGGTCTTCTGATAGAGTTCAAAAAGGACCCGTCCTTCATTCACATCATCCAACGCGAACTTTTCCGGATCATACGTGCGGATAGCGCCGTCTTCCGAGACGAAATCGCCGATAAAACCATCAACGAAATCAAAATAGGCTTTGTCGCCCGTGATCTCGGACATCGCAAGCAGAGCCGTGACCATACAGCCGTCAATGTAATTCCAGCTGCCGGGTTTCCCTTCCCGGACTTTTTCGATATTCCAAACCGTATGGTCCGGTGAAGATTCGCGGATCAACCGCTGTACATAGGCATCAATTTGGGAGTAATCCATTTTTCCTCCGGATGAATTCAGTAAACGCGCCCCGGGTGAGGATCCCGCGGTACAGGCTTCGCTGCCGCTCCGCGGAAAAGCTCCCTGCGCTGCGATGATAGAAAGCGACAAATATTCATTGCTAATTATATCAGTTATCCGGGTTCCGAATCAATGAAAAAAGAATCGGACCTGTATAAAATTTCCCACGCCTCGTGCATCACGAAAAACAGGGAACAATACACCTTTTATCTGAAAGCTTCGACAAAAATATCCGCGAACCTTTTGGGATCTCCGCGGTATGCGAAACGGACATTCCGATGCTCCTGGTGAGCCCTGTTATCGACAATAGTCTGGCCGGCTGTAATGCCTGAGGTGGACACTTCCACGTTGCAGAAAAATACATCCTTCAGGACATCCGGATCAATCAGGTATGCGATACATAACGGATCATGCAGCGCACAGGTATCCGGAACTTCCAGAGGCTGGCACTGGTTATGCACCAGGATCCGGACATCGATCAGGTCCGCGGCAAAGTTTGCCGCCGGTGTATTGACCGCCCGAAGCTTTTGGGATGTATCTTTCCCTATATACGCGGAATGAGTAGCATCCAGCGGAACCATCGTGATTTTCGCGCCGCAGTGAAGCACCCGCTGGGCTGCTTCCGGATCATCATAAATATTGAATTCAGCCGCGATCGTGGCGTTTGTGATGTGATGGCCGCCGCCCATGATGACGATTTCTTCAATATTCCGCACAATATCGGGATCGATCAGCAGTGCCACAGCAAGATTCGTCAGAGGACCGACCGCCACAAGGGTAACAGGTTCCTTTGTCCGGCGCAGATAATCCACATAAAAAACAGGCGCCGGAACGTCTTCTTCCTTTCTTACGGACTCAGGAAGATCGAAAAGCTCTTTATGGAAGGATATTTTATTTCCCTTTTCATCATATGCATCAACATTCCCGGTGCGGGGCATTCTTGGAGTGACCAGGTCAGATACAAGCCCCGACGCACAGCCTTTATAAACTGGGAAATCACCACCCAGCAGTTCGCGGATACGCAGGGTGTTTTCATTGGTGTTTTTCAGCGGCTGATTGCCCTTCACCGAGCAAACCGCGATGAGGTCGATATCTTTGTGCAGATATGCCAGCATGATCGCGCAGGCATCATCAGAACCGGTATCGACATCAAGGATCACTTTTCTCGCCATAATTGTCCTCACAATCAGAAATTGTATCGGTTCGGTGCATCTTCCGGGGACAGTCCCCATCAGAAACATTGCCACAGAAGCTCATTCGTTCCGTAAAGGGAAAGCCCCGGCAGATACTTCCGAACAGCTAAATTTTACATGATTAATTAAAAATCAGGTGCAGACCATATCTGTGTCATATGCCTGCACCTGTTATCTCTGCGTCTTCTCCCAAAACAGGCTTATTTTATAATCAGTTCCTCATTATGCTGAACGATAATGTTCTCCCCGGCAACGCCTTCCAGCTTCACATTGTCAATCACGATCTTCCTGACATTATCGAGGTACAGCCCCAGCCTGCAGCGCTCTTCGGCAAAATTTTCCATTGCCGGGATCCCGGGTTTGGCATCTTCCCGGAAGCTGATACGGCAGTCCTTGAAGCAGACCTCATCGATAGGCATTTCCGGCAGGCCGTCAATATAACAGGCGGCCACCTCCGTGTCTGTGCAGTTCAGGTTATAAAAATGGAAGCTGCCCAGATGGGGTGTGCGGTCATCCACCGGCAGATGTTCCCGGCTCCAAACGTATTCGGTATAACGATCCGGGTCACAGCAGTTGTAATACATGTTCATCACCACCGGCGTCCTGACGCCATCCATGCGGATGTTATCAAATACGACGCCGTCAATGTCGCAAAGCTTTCCTCTGCCCCTGCGGGTCTTGATGCGCAGTCCCCGGTCGGTTCCGCGGAAATAGCACTGTTCTACGGTCAGGTTCCGGATGCCGGCACTCATTTCGCTGCCCAGTGTCACCGCTCCGTGCCCAAAATCCATCAGGCAATTTCGGACTACGTGATGATCGGCCGGTTTTTTAAAGCGCATGCCCATATCGATCTTTCCGGATTTGATAGCGATACAGTCATCGCCCACGCTGAAGCGGCAGCCGATGATATTGACATAATCGCAGGATTCAGGGTCGATAGCATCTGTATTCGGACTGTCTTTCGGGGCTGAAATAAACACATCATAGAAGGAAACCCGTTCAGAGAAAAAGGGATGGAACTGCCATGATGCAGAATTGCAGGCATGAATGCCGTGGATGCGGATATCCCTGCAGTGACTGAAGAAGAACAGACGCGGACGCGCTGTTTTAAATTCGTTGAATTTTGTCCAGAAATCACCAGCACCGGCATTGCCATCCACCATACCCGGACCGATGATCGTGATATCCTCCGCATAAGCTGCACTGAGAAGCGCCTGATACATCTCCCGTATCTCACCCTCGAAAGTCCCTAATATGATCTCAGCTCCGCTTTCCACATCATGGACTTCACCGGGAACGATCTGGTAACGCGCACGTTCCGGAGAACCTTTCAAAACCGCACCTTCGGCAAACTCGATCGTCATGTGCGAACGGATCGCCTGAGGGAAAGTCAGATATGTACCTTCCGGGAAGTAAAGCCGGCCGCCCTCCGGGAGAAAGTCGAGCGCAGCCCGGATGGCTTTGGTATCATCATGGATACCGTCTCCTTTTGCGCCGAAATCTCTCACATTGATGGCGAAACGTTCTGACAGCGTGCGGAAAATCATGGATTCCCGGATGCCCGCGGTTTCAATCGTTACATTATATTCTGTATCGGATTTCAATCCGAACAGTGAAAATACATTGGTATTCCCCTCACGCACTTTTTCATTATTCAGATAAAGCGTATATGAGGATGGTGCATAATACTGGTTTTTGTTATCCAGCTCAAAACACGCGGAGCTTGAACTGACAAATAATAAAGTGAACATCCGACCTAAACTTTCTTTTTTGCATCATCGATGATCCTCATCATCAGCTTTTTCATGCTGATAAACAACAGATCAAACCCAAGATAAAACAGGCCAAACAGCAGCGGTTCAACGCTGAGAATCGAACCACCCGCTGACTGCAGGATTGAATTGACCAGATTATAAAACATGTACACAAAGAACAAAACTACAAAGGCATAGAGTATGTTTAGAAACAGACTTGAAAGCTGCTTTTTCGGAACCATCATCCATCTGTCATTGGCGCCTTCCGGTTTGGCTATGAACCGCAAAACATTATTCACCAATATATCGGTTATGATCCCCATAGCCATCCCAAGCACAAGCAGCTGGTCAAGCAGATCCCTGAGATAATTTCCCAGTCCAAGGAAGAAGAAAAAACACACCGACCCGTTAAACCAATATTTGACCAGCAGGGCCTTTACGGTTTCGCTGATTTTAATTTTCGGTCCGGATCGATATTTACGAAGTTCAGCCTCGGAAACAACGGGGGAATTTTCCTCATTGGCAGTCACCAGGTCGTTAACAGCACCGCTGTGCAGCTTGTAATAATCCTGCGCGGTTTTTCTTTCTTCCTGTGCCTGCTGGTTTTTATTTTTCCGTGCCATTTTATCTTTTCTATGAAAAAGGAGGCCTGTACAGACCTCCGGATTTCATTATAAAACCAAATTTTTTTCAGTCATTACCTGAAATATCAATGGCAGCCATGTTGCCGCTGTCCTCAACCTCAATGGAAGTCTTGATGCCGCGGATCAACTTCGCATAAACAGGGCGAAGCGCTACCAAAGCCGCACCGATGATAAGGATAATGATATGAGCATTGAGTGCTTTTGCAGCTTTCGTAATGTAATCCTCTTCCTTGATCGGATTATCAGCTCTTGTCAGCGCATTGGTGATCAAACCCTTGTATTTGATATCACAGAAGATGATGATCAGGAACATCACGAACATCAGGCCGATCATCAAATAGTTCGGTTTTTTCCTGCGGGGATAAGAACTTGTAAAGCAGACGAAGGAAAGCATGGAAAGCAGCATGGTGATGAAACCGTAGAGACCCATACCCGCCCCCTGAATTCTGGCGGTTGTGTGAGAAATATAAGTCAGGTTCAGAGAATACACCAGGAAAGCGACCACCAGCACAACCATCGCGATGGTTTCCGGTTTCCGCTTCAGGGAAACAATGCTTTTACGAATAAATTCGCTGAATCCAGATCTTTTCGTATTGTTCATTTCATTCTCTCCCTTCAGATGGCATTCTGTGTATCGACATCAAAGAAATGTTTATAGGTGAATTCAAGGCTCGCGATATCACCGGCTTTGTAATTGCACCAGCCGCGGAGCTTTGCGACGATCTTTGAACCATCGCCATGTTCACCGATATAACCATGAACCAGCGTATTCATACCAAGATTCTCGTTATCGAATACCTTCACCTTGATATCTCCGCCCTCAACAATATTTTCCGGACGTACACCCATGACGATCTTTCTGCCTTCGTAATCCGCAAGCTTTTCCTTTTCCTCGTCAGTCATCTTGATCTGTGCGGTTTTACCGATCAGGTACCCCTGTTCAACTTTGACATCAAAGATATTCATCGGGGGCAGACCGATGAAAGTGGCAACGAAGAGATTCGCCGGATGATCATAGAGTTCGATCGGTGTACCGATCTGCTGGACATGCCCCATGGACATGCAGACGATACGATCGGCAAGCGTTAATGCCTCGGTCTGGTCATGTGTAACATACATCATGGTCGCACCAAGCCGTTTGTGCAGCAGCATGATCTCACGGCGTGTCGCACCGCGCAGCTTTGCGTCCAGATTGGAAAGCGGTTCGTCGAACAGGAAAAGCTTCGGGTTGCGGACGATTGAACGTCCCATGGCAACACGCTGACGCTGACCGCCGGAAAGCTGATTCGGTTTTTTGTTGAGCTGTTCTGTCAAGCCCAGGATCTCTGCAGCAGCCAGTACCTTCTTATGGATCACGTTCGGGTTTTCTTTCCGAAGTGTCAGAGAAAAGGCCATGTTCTCATAAATAGTCATATGACCGTAAAGCGCGTAGTTCTGGAAGACCATCGCCATATCACGGTCCTTCGCAGGGGCGTTGGTAATATCTTTTCCATCCAGCAGGAGTTTCCCTTTGGTGATATCTTCCAACCCTGCCACCATACGCAGTGTCGTGCTTTTACCGCAGCCGGAGGGACCGACCAGGACGATGAATTCACCATCCTTTACATCCAGGTTGAAGTCATATACAGCCTGAACATTATTGTCATATATCTTGTCAATATGCTGAATACTGAGATTTGCCATTATTCAACCCTCCTGTTATGCTGTTTTTAGTTCGAGGGAGGCCATGTGAGCTTCCAGTTCATTGCTCTTCTTGATCCCTATAAAAGCCGCACCGAAGCAGGCAGCTGCAGAAATCAGCAGATAAATAACCACTGTTATAAACTGCGCATCTCCCATGACCTTTGATGTAACACCTGCCACAGTCACATCTGTGTTATGGGCCTGCATGGGCAGAATGAATATCCGGGCAACCTGAATAATACCGAGAACTGCCAACAGATACCCATAGCTTTTTTTGTAATTTTTTATGCCTTCAGAAGCCAGAAAAGCCGCCAGCATAAAAAGCAGATTCAGGATAATTGAACCTCCGATGCGGATCTGGTAATAGAAATCACCCACATTGTTATTCACATCAGAATTATAAATGTTCAAAAAATAAAGCACATCAAATACGATTGCCACAATTGCGAGCGTGGAGGCTGTTGTATTTTTTGTAAAGCGCAGTCTGTCCTTGCGGATAAAATCATCTTCGTTCATGCTACTGCCCCCTTCCCGGCTTCAATCAACTGTTTTTCTTCTTTCATCAGTTGGAATTTCCAAATCATGTTAGCGATCAGCAGAACCACCGCGATGATCGCAAAGGCAAATACCGCAATATGTATATCAAACCAGAAGGTTGATTCGGTATATAAAGTATGCTGTCTTTCAGCAAATTTTTTCAAAGCTTCAAAATCCACCTGCAGGAATTGCGCTTTGTATTCAGCGATTCGGGAATGAGCCCAAACCGCCACATAAACATTTATGGCCGCATTTATAACAACAGCAACTATGTTGCTTACATAATATCTTCTGCGTGTGTTTGTGTTTGTCAAAAACAACAATACCGAACAAAGGATCAATCCGATACTGAACTTCAGGAACTGTTGATTGAAGGGCTGCATGTCATAATAAACACGGGCTCCATCAACACGGCTGCGATCCAGATTGTCTTTGTTGGGAATTGTGTAATACAGTGAATCATAGAGATCTGTCATGATCCCGAGTGAGTAGAGAAACACGACTACACTTGCAGCCAATACAAGTAAACATACGATTTTCTGTATCTTCATTTGCTTTTTATACATACGACCTCCATGTTGATCTTGAATTCCCAAACGTGATACTTTTGTTTGGAGATCCCCATTTTATTGGCTTTTGCAGTACCGGTGTTCTTTCGAATACCGGTACTGCTTTTCATTCAATAGTTTAGATTACAGACCTGCGTAGTAATCCTGAATATCTTCCCAGGCCCATTCCTTGATGCCGAGGTAAGCTTCATCGTTCCAATTATCAGCAACGTAGGCGATAGCTTCTTCCGGAGTTGAGAATCCTTCGAAGTTGAAGCCATCGGTGATAATGGTAACCAGAACGTTGACTTTGTCATCGCCTCTCTGCTGGCTGAACTGGTTGATCAGGTCAGTGTAGGTGTTGATCAGGTCATTGTCAGCCTTTGAGGTTGGCAGGACGGTCGGAACAGAGGTGTACCACGGATTTTCTGTCAAAGCCAGTTCAGGGTGTTTGATAACGCCGAGACCGATTGCGTTGGAGATGTGGGCAGCGCCTTCTTTACCAACTTCGTGAGTGCACTGATATTCAAACGCCTGGCTCTTGGCGAAGCTCAGGGTAGAACCCAGGTACATACGTGCATAGTTGGTATAGTTGCCGTTCGCCTTTTCCCACAGTTCCGCATAAGTCGCATCAGCGATCACAGGCATTTCCTGACCGTTGAACAGGAAGGTGACATAGCTGCCGTCTTCATTGGTCTTGATGAAGGCATCCGGACCGTAGGACATGAGGATTATGCCTTCGGGACTGAAAGCGAAGTCGATCAGGGACAGAGCAGCATTCAGCTTATTTTCATCTCCGGCAACGCCAGGAGCGGAAATTCCCCAACCGTCAGTCTTGACAGAACGCCAGGATTCGGTGAAGCGCATGTAAACGCCATTTTCATCGGTACCGTCATACCAGCGGGCAACAGGGACCAAAACTGCCATGTATTTTTCGCCTTCATCCAGCTTGGTGGCATTCAGGATGGTCTGAGTCTGGTTGTAGTCATAGTGCATGAAGCCAAGATCATTTTCCAGATATGTGGCAGAGCTTTCAGCCTGTTTGTTGACAAATGCTTCAGAGATCAAACCTTCGAGAGCCATGTCATGGAGGCGGGAAAGAGCAACATAGGTCGGGAGTTCGATGCGGGCATCGTGGAGCTCGCCGTCAGAACCAACGAACAGGTAATCCTGGCGGGATTCCAGACCGCGGACACCGAAGAGTGTACCGGCGAAGCGGAACATATCCACACGGCGCTGGTTGTTGTCATCTTCACGGGTGAAAATACCCTGGACCTTATCGGTACCGTTGAGGGTCTGCGGATTGGAAATAACACAGCGGACCAGAGCGACGAGTTCGTCAGCATCCCAGGCAGCGTTCTGACCAACAAACAGGTTGGAACGTTCGGTGCCATAGTAACCGTTGTAAGCTTCATCAATGTACTTGCGGAGCATGTTGACAGCAGCAACGCCATCCATCGCACCGACTTCGTTCATCTTGGCGACAATGTTGCCGGCGGCATCATAATCCTTGGTGATGGTTTCGACAGCTTTGCCATCTGGGGTAACCACATCAATGTCGATCTTGCCTTCAGTGGGCATGTAAGGCTGATAAACAGGGGCATTGGTCTTGCCGCAGGCTTCAGCGGTGAATTCACCTTCGCCGTCCAACAGCTTCTGGACCCAGTCAACGCGCATCAGCGGCATACGTTCAATGTCATTCACGCCATCGAAGTAGGGACTGAAGTAGATAGCGCCGGTGTCAACGTTTCCGGTGATGGAAAGGCGGACGATCGGATTGGCATCCAGATATGCCTTGAAGTTAGGCATCTTATCAAGATAATCAGCGATATTGATGATTGCGCCGGATTCACCGTATTCACTCAGTTTGGCGGCGGTACCGGAGATCAAATCGACCTGGTCAAGCTGTTCTTTCCAGTAATCGAATTCGGCGGAAGCACCGTTACCCTGGTATTTGTTTTCGAAAACGATACCGAGGATATCCTGGACTGCAACCCATGTCGGTTTCAGATCGCCGGAAAAATAGGTGACACCATCAGCAAGGGTGATACCTTCACCAGCAGTTTCGGCGTCAAAGAACAAACCTGTCTTGGCGCTGTTATATCCGGTAGCCATACGCAGAACAGTACCTTCAGCGTAGGGCAGCTCATCCGAAGCTGATGCAGCGCTGACCATCATCAGACAGAAAGCGAGCAGAAGCATAAGAATGGATTTGCTTTTATTCATAATTTTTCTCCTTTGTTTTTCTTACCGGGAAAGCTCCCGGAAAACTCACATAATAAATATCCAACTGACAGATGCCAACTGGCAGCTGAAGCTACTCTTTCACACCGCCGACATTGACGCCCTTTGCGAAATACTTCTGGATGAAGGGGTAAATCACAAGGATCGGGACAATGGAGCAGACGATCAGCGCGTAGATCACGGAGTCAGACGCATAGACCGCGTTCCAACCGGCGATGAATTCCGGATCACGATACTGTTCCAGCAATTCACGGATGAACACCTGCAGCGGTTTTTCGAAACTGTTGGAAATCATCTGGCGTGCCCAGAAGTAACCGTTCCAGCGGGAGATCGCGAAGAACAAAGCAACTGTGGCGATGGTGGATTTGCACATCGGGAGATAAACCGTGCTGAGCACCTGAAATTCTGTTGCGCCGTCAACGATTGCCGCTTCTTCAATTTCAGAAGGAACACCTTCAAAAGCATTGCGGAGCAGGATGATGTTCATGGCAGCCATACCCATGGCAATGACCACCAGCCACTTGTCGTCCATAATACCTACACCGTTGAAGATCGCCTTCGTCTGCAGATAGTTCAGGTACTGCGGAACGATACCTGCGCTGAACCACATAGTGAAGACCAGGAAAAAGTTGAAGAACTTCCGGAACAGCAGGCGCTTTTTGGAAAGTGCATAAGCACCGAGAATGGAGTAAATCAAAGACCAGATCGTACCGTAAAGGGTAAGGAACAGCGTATTGGAATAGGAATTCCAGAACATGTTGTTGGAAAACATGTATTTGAAAGCTTCAAACTGAATATCCTTCGGGAGCAGTACAATTTCATTATAGTCAACCGCATGTGAGCCGCTGATGGAAGCAGAAACCGCATACACGAAAGGATAGAGACATGCCAAGGCAAAAATTGTCAGCAGTGTATAACTGAGAATTTTGAAAATCAGCTCGGAAGTTTCAAGTTTTCTTTTCATTACCGGCCTCCCCTTTAGTACAGTGACGTATCAGCCGCTTTGCGGGCGATGGTATTGGCCCCGATGACCAGCAGCATACCTATGACGTTGTTCATCATTTCAGCAGCCGAGGCAATACCCTTGGACGCGCCTTCAAGACCATAGCGATTCGCGAAGGTTGAAACCACATCCGCGGTAACAAAAGTGTTGGAATTATAAAGCAGGATAACTTTTTCGTAGCCGATATTCAGCAGACCGCCGATACGGGTGATGAGCATGATGACGATGGTTGAAAGAATGCTCGGGAGAACCACATAACGCATCTGAGCCCATTTGTTCGCGCCGTCGATTTGGGCCGCTTCATAGCTGGTCGGGGAAATCGCGATGATCGCCGCAAAGAATACGATCGAATCATACCCCGCGCCTTCCCAGATACCGGAAATCACATAAATCGCACGGAAATAAGCCGGATTATTCAGCAGACCCGCGTTGGCCACCTCATATGGAATTAATTTCAGAGCCACAAGCAGCTGTGAAATAACACCCATGTTGGAAGTCTGCGCACCCTGCTTCACCAGCATTACGACCAGGGAGGTCATAACAACGGTGGACATAAACTTCGGCAGATATGTCAGAACCTGATAGAAACTCCGGGCAATGTTTGAACCGATCTCATTGAAAAAAAGCGCCAGGATAATGGGCATCGGGAACCCGAAAAGCAATCCGTAAAAACTCAGGACGAACGTGTTGCGGAGCGCACGCCAGAATTCCAGGGAAACCGTCGACTTGCCTGCCAGCAGCAGCTTGAAATTGGAAAAACCTGCAAATAACTGTTCCGAAACAGGAAGCACGTTATCCGCAACTTTGAAGCTGCCCAGCAATTCGTACATTGGAAAATACCGCCAGAACAGGAAAACCAGCAGCATTGGGATCAGCATGAGGTAAAGACGCCAGTCTTTGGCGATCATTCGCACGACATGCAGCCAATAATGCTTTTCCACGTCATCGCGGACGACCTGTTCAGGGTCCTCGCGATAGGTCTTCGTGGCTTCGTCATAAATCAGGAAGTCTGCCACAGGTGCTTTCATTAGAATCCTCCCTTTTCCTCTTCGTTTTCTTTCTGAACACGAAGGAGATACGATATTTGGTCTTCGAACACGCCGTCAAGCCGGCTGGCGATCCAAACGATCACCATTGTAAACAGCCCTGAAAGGGCATCTGTTGTGATAAACCGGAACGCCGCATCAAACGAAGCCCCCATCACAATTGAGATACACGCCCGGCCAAGCTGCATAAAAAGCTGAGTGCATAATGCAAAAAACAGTGTCAGCAGCACATTCTCACGGATCCGCTCTTTACCAAGCCAGCGGATCAGGAGCAATGAAAGAAGTGAAAGAAGATTCCCCACCCCATAGATCAGGAACTGTTTGGGTGAACCGCCTGCCCAAAAACAGTATACCAACCCGCCAAGCACCGCGTGAATCGCCGCCGGCCAGCCCCAGCGCATCAATACGATGGAAACAATCGCCGCACAAACCGAAACTGTGTATAACTGATCCGGATACCAGCGGATCGCTGCATTCACGATCACGGATTCGGAAATTATGAGCATTACAGCAAAAAGAAATAAATCCAGCCGCTTGTATTGCTTCAAAGTCATATGACGGTTCACGGTGTACCTCTCAAATCCGGAAAGCGCACCAAACAACAAACGACAACATCTCACCGGATATCTAACTAATTTAATCTTTAGTCGTTTATTTCGTACATGGTAAAAGTGATTTTCTTTATACACAAAAAAGACTTTTTCACATAAAAAAAATGTCTGTTTTTCCCATGTGTTATAATAAGTTTCAGAGTTCAGGCTGCGGAAGCAGGCTTAAAATGCCGTCAGAACTTCACATGATATTAATCGATCGAGAGAGAACAAAATGGCAGAGATCCTGAAGGCAGACCCAAAGGACGATTTACAAAACCTGTTGGATTCAGCACCGGAAAATGCTGTTATCCGGCTGGCTCCGGGTGAATACCGGCAGAAGGTCATTATCCGGAAGCCCGGATTGCATCTGTCCGGCGCCGGCATGGAAAAAACGATGATCGTCTGGGATGATTATGCGCTGAAAACGGATGAACAGGGACGGGAATACAATACCTTCCGCACATGGACGATGGCGGTCTGCGCCGACAATGTCCATATGGACGATCTGGCAATCGTCAATGACGCCCTTCATCCTGAGATCAAAGGGCAGGAAGCAGCGCTGTCTGTTATCGGAGATAATTTTTCCATGGAAAACTGTCTGCTGCGCTCCACCCAGGATACGCTCTTTTCGGGACCGCTGCCGCCGGACCTCATCGTCCGCTACACCGGATTTCACGCGCTGGAGCTGCTCAGAGGCGGTCACATGCGGCAGGTTTTCACCAACTGCCGCATAGAAGGCACTGTAGACTTCATTTTCGGCTGCGGAGACACTCTTTTTGATAATTGTGAAATCAGATCACTATATGATGTCCGCAATACCGGTTATGTGGCAGCACCTGCACACACACAGGATCAGCAGGAAGGCTTCGTTTTCCGGAACTGTCGTTTCACCTGCGAAGACGAAGTGGAAAGCGGAAGCATTTATCTTGCCCGCCCATGGAGGGATCATGGTCTGGCAATTTTTGAAAACTGCAGCTACGGCCGCCACATCTCACCGCTCGGTTTTGATAAATGGAACGACACAAACCGTGACCGTACAGCAAGATTTCGTGAAACCCCGCCTGTTCCCGGCAGAGTTCCCTGGGTAAACTGCAGATAGAGGAGAAGCAGATATGATACAAATGATTATTAAAATGACAGCCATTACACTGCTTTATGTGCTGCTGACGATTTTCCTGTGGAAGCAAACGAAAGATAAAATCCTGAACACTGCCATGATCATTGGCATCGGTGTTGTTTACGGCATATGCTCAATACTTTCTACCCACTTTGCAGTTGATTATACAAACATGCTGCTGAATGTCCGCGACATCGGTCCGCTGGCGGCAGGTCTTTTTTTCCACCCTGCCGCGGGTGTGATCGCCGGGCTGATCGGCGGGATCGAACGATATATCGCGGGAACCTACTGGAACATCGGTTCCTTCACACGGATCGCATGCTCTGTTTCGACCTGTCTGGCCGGTTTTGTCTCTGTTTTCATGAATGTTTACATATTTAAAGGGAAAAAGCCCGCACCGCTTTATGCCTTCTTCATGGGTGCAGTGATGGAAGTTTTCCATATGTATGTCGTTCTGCTCACGCACAGAGACAATATGGAGATGGCTTATTATGTCGTAAAAATCTGCTCCGGCCCGATGATCATCTTCACCGGACTCGGGCTGGCTCTTTCATCAGCCACGCTGCTGGTGCTTTCTGAAGGGTGGAAAAACCCGCTCGAAAAGGTCCCGCAGGAGGATGTCCACTTATCAGACCGTTTTCAAATCAGGCTGTTCATCGGGATCCTTATCGTTTTTGCGGTCAATTTTTCATTTACATATTTTATCCAGACACAAACAGCCGAACAGAATGCGCATCATTACCTGAATGTTAAATCAGATAATATAGCCAAAGCGTATCGGAAAATCATCAATTCTGATAATGACCCGGGAATGATCTACTATGCTGCTGCAAATGAAGGAACATTTGATATCATCAAACCAAACGGGACAATTCAGGAAGGAAACCACAAAAATTTTTCACTGCCGGGTGATTTGGTCGACCAGATCATGAAAAACCCGAACGGTAATATTTTCAGAGCGACTGTATTCAATAAAGAATCGGTCTGCAAAACGGTAAAACTGGAAGACGGCATGACGCTGCTGACGCTGCTGCCTTTGGAAGAAGTGTATAACGACAGGGATATCCATACACTGGAAACAGCTTACGCCGATATTCTGCTTATTTCCACGGTGTATGTCCTCATCTCATTCCTGGTACAGCGAATTGTCGTAAACAACCTGGATATGATCAATGAATCTCTGAATAAGATCACTCACGGGAATCTGAATGAAGTTGTTGATGTCAAATCATCCTCTGAATTTGCGTCCCTTTCCGACGATATTAACCAGACCGTTGACGTATTGAAAGGTTATATTGATGCCGCGGAAAAACGCTATGAGGAAGAGCTTGAACTCGCACGCTCCATACAGGAGTCCGCGCTTCCCAAGAATTTCAAATTACCGCGCAATGATATTGAAATCTACGCAACGATGGATCCGGCCAAAGAGGTCGGCGGAGATTTCTACGACTTTTTCTTTATCGGTCCCAATAAACTGGCACTGGTGATTGCTGATGTTTCAGGAAAGGGTATTCCCGCCTCACTCTTCATGATGCGCAGCAAAACCGCTATTAAAGGTCTTGCCGAAGAAGGAATGCGGCCCTCTGAAATTCTGGAAAAAGCCAACAATACACTCTGTGAGGGGAACGACGCGGAGATGTTTGTCACAGTCTGGATCGGGATCATCGATCTGGAAACCGGCCACATGCAATGCGCCAATGCCGGGCACGAATACCCCACGATCATGAAAGCCGGCGGAGATTTTGAACTGTTCAAAGATAAGCATTCGCTTCCGCTGGCCGCAATGCCGGATACCCGTACCAGAGAATACGAACTGCAGTTTGAACCGGGTGACAGGCTGTTCGTTTACACGGATGGCGTACCGGAAGCGATTAACGAACAGACAGAACAATACGGTGACCAACGGATGCTGAATGTACTGAACCGCAGGAAGGACCTCCCAATGGAGGAAATACTCCCCGACGTCCGTGAAGACATCAGCATTTTTGCCGGCAATGCCGAACAATTCGATGACATCACCATGCTGGGATTCACCTATAAAGGGAAAACAGACTCTTCCGCAGTGGAAGAATAAGCGGAATATTTTTTCCAGGTGAGATGCTGTCCGGGAAAATCTATTTCAGTGACATATTAGTGTCAATGAAATGGCACTAATATGTCACTGATAAAAGTATATCATCCAATGCCCGGCTGAAATCACCGGTGACGTTCGATCAGTTCACGGGAGGAGACTGCGTTGTCGTTGCAGGTGTTTTCGAGGGAGACCTGAATGAAAGGCTTGTGTGATTTCAGCCAGCGGAGGATATTGGTATAATCCATCTCCCCGGTACCGGCGGCAACACTCACCAGTTTACCGTCTTTGCGGACAAAATCCTTGATATGGACCATAGCGATATGCTCGCCCAGTTTGTCCATAGCCTCCGCAAAGATCCTTTCCCGGTCGTCGGCATTTTCCATGCAAAGCAGATTCACCGGGTCGAAAATAATACGCAGATTGTGGCTGCCGATATCTCTGATCACCTTCAAAGCCCGGTCAGGATTATAGACAATATGATTCCAGACCGGCTCGATAGCCACAGTCACGCCATAGTTCTCCGCCGTGGCCACCACATCCGCCAGGTTCACTGTAAAGATCTTCAACGCCATGTCCGTGTGCGTGTTGGCGTCCAGTTTATACTCCGCGTTCGGCGAACCGGTCTCCGTTCCAACCATGGCAGCACCGCACATTGAAGCCACACGCATATTTCCGTAATACCGTTCCTTGATTTCCCGCAGTTTATTTCCATCCGGATGGGCAAGGTTCAGATAACAGCCCAGCACCGCGATATCCAGGTCATGCCGGCTGAACACCCGCCTGAAATAAGCCCCGAGTCCTTCCGTCATCGCGGAATTATCATAGTTAAGGCCCTTGATGACCTTTTGCGGGGCCAGATGGACACAGCAGAATCCTTCCTCCTGTGCCTTCGCCGCCCGGGCTTCGACAGTCTGCAGTTCATCAGACAGCCCGCTGTTCACATCATGCAAGCGAATTCCGATTTGTAACATAATTCTCTCCAGTTTCAGGTTTCAGGTGTCAGGTTTTAGAAATTATGCCGCAAATTTCCGCAGATACTCCTGACACCTGATACCTGATACCTATAACATGAAATAACGCTCAGCGTTCTTATAGGAAACGCCTTCGACGATCTTCTTCAGGCTCGCGTCAATATTCGGATATTCCCCGTTTTCGACCCAGTTCCCAACCAGGCT
Source organism: uncultured Chloroflexota bacterium (assembly GCA_902774215.1). Taxonomy (GTDB): domain Bacteria; phylum Chloroflexota; class Anaerolineae; order Anaerolineales; family Anaerolineaceae; genus Flexilinea. The sequence continues at coordinate 5,727 of CACYHU010000057.1, read as the reverse complement.
GCAGAAAATGCGGCGGAAATAATCATGACGGGCATAGGAGAGGAAGGAGCGGGAATCCGTGAGCATTCCCACGAAATTGCCAATCAGGCTCAGGTTCGCGAAGGAACGCATCTGTGCTTCCATACCGGATTTGGTATCGAGGAACCACCAGGCAGACCCGAGCTGCATCTTGCCGATCATCTCATCCGACTGGAAGCAGCCGAGCAGCGTACCCAGCTGATCAAAGTCGGTGGAATTCAGTGAATAAAGGATCGTCTTCGGACATTCGCCGTTTTCATCCAGAGCGGAAAGCAGGTCGGCAATATCGCCGCCGCAGCTGTTCTGGGCGATCATGTCAAAACCGGTATCGGGACCGAGCTGCTTGTACATCCGGGCATTGGCATTCCGTTTACAGGAATAATGCAGCTGCATGGCAATGTTCAGCCGGTGATATTCCCTGCCCAAATACATCAGGACAGCGGTCTGATATTTTTCAGCGTCTTCCGTGCTGATCTCTCCGCCCTTCATCACCTTCTGATAAATGGCATTTACCTCGCTCTCACCGGCAGGACGGAACGGGATATAATCCAGACCGTGATCGGAAGCCCGGCAGCCCAGGGATGCGAAATATTCCAGCCGTTCGGTCAGGGCATCAAAGACATCCGTGATCTTGACCAGTGTTTCCTTACCGACGGAAGCGGCCAGCTTTTTGATGTAAGCGGCAAATCCGGGTTTATTGATATTGATGGCTTTGTCGGGACGGAATGACGGACAGACCTTTACGGTGATGCTCGGATCCGCGGCGATTTTCCTGTGCCATTCAAGCGTATCCGCCGGATCATCCGTGGTGCCGATCATCGCGACGTTGGCTTTTTTGATGATGCCGCGGACGGTGAGGTCCGGGTCGTGCTGCAGTTTATCGTTGCAGAAATTCCAGGCTTCCTCCGCGTTTTCAAGTGTCAGCGGTTTTTCATAACCGAAGAATTTGTGCAGCTCCATATTGCACCAGTGGTACATCGGGTTGCCGATGGCCATTTCCAGCGCTTCAACAAACTTCAAAAAACGTTCATAGTCCGGCTTATCCCCGGTAACATAGTCTTCACTGACGCCGTTGGAGCGCATCACACGCCATTTATAATGATCGCCGAAGTAGCTGCCGTCGGGCATTTTGCCGCCCAGCCATACCTCGCACAGGTTATTAAAACGGCGGTCTTCATAGATCTCCTGCGGGCTGATATGGCAGTGATAGTCCACCAGCGGCTGGTTTTCCGCGTAATCATGGAATAAATGTTTTGCAGTTTCGGTTTCCAGAAGGAAATCTTTGTCCATAAAAGCTTTCATACAAAATTCTCCAGTTATTTTTTATTCGTCAGCGGTTACGGAATCTGTTCCGAAGGGTCGGTACGGATTTCCTGCCCGCTGACTGCTGATCATTACAAAGTTACTCCATCCTTGAAGATGGCTAAATTCCGCTTGCTCAGTGCCTCGCTGGCAGGGCTGGCCTCACCGGAAGCGATTTTCAAAACATAGGCGAAGAGCTCTTCTGTCAGGTCACTCATCGATTCACCCTCCAGCAGCTTCCCGGCGTTGAAATCGATCCAGTTCTTCTTGCGTTCCGCAATATCGGACTGCGTAGAGACCTTCACCGTCGGGACGGGACAGCCGAAGGGTGTGCCGCGTCCGGTGGTGAAAAGGATCATCTGCGCCCCGCTGATGGCCAGCGCGGTCGCCGCGACCAGATCGTTGCCAGGAGCCTGCAGCAGGCTCAGTCCCGGCACCTTCACTTTTTCACCGTAGCGGAGCACATCACGGACCGTGATCCGTCCACCCTTCTGCACACAGCCGAGAGACTTGTCCTCCAGTGTGGTGATCCCGCCTTTTTTATTGCCCGGGGAAGGATTCTCATTGATCTTTTCGCCGTAGCGCATAAAATATTCCTTGAAATCATTGATGAGCGAGACAGTCTTTTGGAAGACCTCTTCATTTTCCGCCCGGTCCATCAGCATGGTTTCCGCGCCGAACATTTCCGGCACTTCGGTCAGCATCACCGCACCGCCCTGCGCGGAAAGCTTTTCGGCAAAGGAGCCCACCAGCGGGTTGGCGGTGATCCCGGAAAAACCATCCGAACCGCCGCATTTGAATCCGACGATCAGTCTGGATGTGGAAACCGGCTCCCGCCTGAAAGCTGCCACGTAGTCCATCAGTTCCTTGACGATGGCGGTGCCCTCCGCGATCTCATCAGCGACCTGCTGGCAGACCAGGAATTTCACGCGGTCCGGGTCATAATCACCCAGGACCTGCTTCAGGTCATCGATCTGGTTATTCTCACATCCCAATCCCAGCACCAGGACGCCGCCGGCGTTCGGATGGCGGATCAGCCCGCAGAGAGCCTTCTGCGTCATCAGATGGTCGCCGCCAAGCTGGGAACAGCCATAAGGATGGGTGTAGGCACAGACGCGGGTCACACCTTCCGGCTTCACCGCCCGACACTGCTCTTCGATCGCCTCCGCGATCCCGTTCACACATCCGACTGTCGGGATGATCCAGACTTCATTGCGGATCCCGACGCTGCCGTCAGAACGGACATATCCCATGAAAGTCTGCGGCTCTTCCACACGGTCGCTGCCCTGAACGGGATGGTAGGCATATTCCTTCAGCCCGGAAAGGTTGGATCTGACATTATGCGTATGAACATGCTCACCGGCTTTGATATTCACTTTGGCATGACCGATCGGGAAACCGTATTTGATAATATTCACGCCTTCGGGGATATCAGCGAGCGCGATCTTATGCCCGGCAGGGATCTCTTCCGTACTGACAACGGAAAAACCTTCGAGGTCGACCTGTGTTCCCGCGGGAACATCCTGCAGAGCGACGGCAACATTGTCACTGTCATGGATTTTCAGAAACTGCTTCATATTACTACCCTAAATCCCGTTTATCAGTTCTTCCGCAGCCTGGCGGGGGCTGAGTTTCCGGATGGCCTGCAGCCTTCTGTAAATAATGGCCGCCAGATCGTCATAAATTTTGTTCAGGTCCTCTCCCCAAAGGCTGACATCGCCGAGGATCCGTCTGATATCCTCGTCATCCTCGAACTGAACGGCTTCAACGACCTTCCGGTCTTCCCGGATGGGATACAGGTCCCCGTTCGGGCGTTTCCCGTAATACTGGCCGTCCCGGTCCTCCGCGATCGTGTCGAACGCAAGCAGGGCAGCCAGTGAAAAGACCAGCGCAGCCGGGAATATCCCTTTTTCCGCGGAGTCGCGAAGGGTCGGCAGATCCCGTGCCCGCCATTTTGAAACCGAATTCAATGAAATATCCAGCAGCTTGTGATTCAGGTACGGATTTTCAAAGCGTTCCATAACCTGATTCGCGAAGGCAGAGGATTTGTCCGGATCCTGCGGGACTACCGGGACGATTTCTTTAAAGCATACGTGGTTAATAAACGGACGCAGGACGGGATCAGCCATTGCATCGGCGACGATATCCACACCGCAGAGGTAGGAGAGCATCGCCATCGCGGTATGTGTCCCGTTAAGCACGCGGACCTTGCATTCCCGGTAAGGCTTCAGGTCATCGGTGAAAACCACGGGCATCCCGGCCTGAGCAAGTGTAAATTCTTCGGAAATATCTTTATCTGACGCGATCACCCATAACCCGTAGGGCTCTGCCACGACATACATGCTGTCATCCGGGAACTTTTCGCTCATCGCTTCGGATTTTCCGGAAACGATGCGATCCACCAGGGTGGATGTGAAGATATTGTCTGTTTCGACCCAGTTTTTGAAAGCCTCGTCCAGCTGCCAGAGGTCGATCAGCTTCATGCAGCATTCCCTGAGCGCCCTGCCGTTATCCTCGATGAGCTCGACAGGCAGCAGGATGAGCCCTTTGGACGGGTCCCCGCTGAATGCCTTCCAGCGTTCATAAAGGAACTGGACCACACGGCCCGGAAAGCTTGCAGCCGGAAGTGCGTCAAAGCGGTCCGTCTCGTCATAGACGATCCCGGCTTCGGTCGTGTTGGACACCAGGAAACGCAGTGTATCCAGCCGGGCAAGGGCCAGATATGCGTCATAATCGGTATAAGGGTTGACTGTGCCGCGGACGGCAGTGATGGTGCGTACTTCATTGACGATCTCGCCGTCATGCTTCCCCTGCAGGATCACATGGTACTGCCCGCCCTGCGCGGCCAGCCGGTCCGCACCCTTCCCGGGGACCTGCTTGACCATCACGACATCGCCGTCAAAAACGCCTGCTTCATTTGCCACATCGATCATATAATCGGTGAAAGCGCGGAGGAAATTACCGGTACCGAACTGAGCGACCCGGATGGGGTGCCTGCCGGGAGACATTAAATCATTAATATCCATAGATTTTTCCATTCTGCCGTTAAACGGCGACAATTTTCCATTATTAATTGAATTTTATCGGGTCTTTTGGGAAAGTCAATGAAGAATTAAGTCATATTTATATAAAAAATGACAGCCCCGTGGGACTGCCGGGAGACTGCCGGGAGACTGGTCCGCTCGCGGGCCAGTTTCCCTTTATCACGACCCCGGGGGACTGTCCCTTCATGGGCCTGGAGTTCAGGCCCCGGGCGCTCCGCGGAACAGCTCATCTTGTGTTTTGGAAAATCATCTGAATGATCATATCATCAACGGAGTGATCCAGCAGCTTATACAGGGGTGTCGGGGGACACGCGTGAGCTTGCTCAGCGCGTGTCCCCCGACTGAATTAACCGGGACGCGGGAATCACTTTCGCTCCCTGCTGACGTTTATTCCGCGTCCCTGCGAAGCACTCCCTCCCGATGGCTTTTCAAAATTATTATTTGCGGCATCTCCATTGCATACGTCCCCCGGGCGATCCGCGGGACAGGCCTGGGGTTAATTCAAATCCACGACGATCTCGCCGATGTAGCCTTCTTTGACGAAGGGGTTCTCGTACGGGCTCTCCTTATGGAAGCAGCGCTCGTAACCGCGGCAGAGTTCATCACTGCCGAGCCAGTCCATACAGATGGCGTAGGTGTGGAAGATCAGATATTCCTTCGTCCCGTCATCAAGCTTTCTGTACGCACCGATCTCGTCCTCTGGCAGCGCGTAAATGCGGATCTTCTCCGGTTCGGAGCCGATCTGCCCGTCGTCCCAGGTGAGATAGATCGTGACCTTATCCGTCAGCCAGGCCGTGTAACTCAGCCGGAAAGCGGGGCCCTCCGCTCCGGGCAGACCGCCCCTGACCTCGGCGGGCAGACCGATGAGCACGACTGTATATCCCTGCCCGGTCACTTTCCCGTCAAAGACGAGCGGTATCTGTACCTTTTTATCCCCGCTGCTGACGGTCAGGCTGACGTTTTTCGCCTCTGCCACCACCTGATCGCCGTTCATAACGCGGACCGTGAAGCTCAGCTTCAGATCCTTCACCCCGTACGGGACGCCATGACTGCCGTTCCGCTGCACATTGTAGACTTCGGCGATAACGTTCTCCGTATCAGCGATCACAACGGTCAGAGTACCGCACGGGTCCTCCTTACTGCCGAGGTCTCCGTAATTCTCATCGCCTTTGACATACCACTCCACTGTGTAGCTGCCCGGATCGGTCCGCACCGGCGGTTCCTTGCTGAAATCCTGTTCGCCTTCGACACGGTACAGGATGGTCCCGTTTTTGACCTCACCCTGTTCCTCAAGCAGGTTCTGCGGTACATTTTCACTGTATTTCAGATCTTCCGCGCCCTTCGGTTCTTTGATAATATCCGG
>CACYHU010000056.1 GCA_902774215.1 uncultured Chloroflexota bacterium | reverse complement strand
TGCCATGTTTGTTCCGATGTTCATCCTCGTAATGGAAACCTTCCAGATCCGTACCGGTGCCGGATACGGACCCGATAACCTGACACTTTATAACTGGATAGGGGATATGAAGGATGCTCCTCGGGAAATGGTAAATTATCCGGGAATTTTCAAAAATCCGGAATTCTTCTCATCACTGAAAAATACAGTAGTGCTGACGATCGCAGGTTCTGTGATCACAGCTTTCTGTGGTTGTCTTTTAGGATATATTACTTCCCGCGGACGCGGAAAATGGTATGGTAAACTCGTGGAACAGCTCGTATTTATTCCATATCTGATGCCTGCTGTCGCATTTGCTGCCATTTATCTTGCCATGTTCAGCCGGAGGATCGGTCCTATTCCATCACTTTACGGTACGTTTACGATCATTCTGCTGGCTACAGTTGTTAAGCATTTTCCGTTCGCCAGCCGTTCCGGTACGGCTACTATGATGCAGATATCAACGGAACTTGAAGAAGCTGCGGATATAGCCGGAGCCAGTTTCTGGAAACGGTTGGGAACGATCGTGATCCCGCTTGCAAAGGGTGGTTTTCTTTCCGGTTTTCTGCTTGTTTTTATCAGTATTGCAAAGGAATTGGACCTGATCATCCTGTTTATGACTCCGTCTACCCGAACACTGTCTTATCTGTCTTTTGTTTACAGTAAAGAGGTGCTGCCGCAGATGGCGGATGCAATTTCGGTTGTGGTGTTGATATTTGTGCTTTTCTCATATATTCTGTCTAATCTGGCAACAGGTGCTGATATCGGGAAAAGCTGGGGATAATGTAAAAACAGTATTCATAAATGCTGTATAAGATTGGGTGTGCGAAAAATGAGTAAGATCGAACTGATTCATATTGATAAATATTACGGAACAAACCATGTTCTTCATGATGTAAACCTGACTATTGAAGACGGGGATTTTATGACTCTTCTTGGTCCATCAGGCTGTGGAAAAACGACAACTTTGCGTGTTGTTTCAGGTCTGGAACGGCCGCAGAGCGGTATTATGCTGATAAACGGGAAAAAGGCCATTGACTGTGATGAAGCCTTTTATCTGGAACCTTCAAAACGGGGTTTGAATCTGGTTTTCCAGAGCTATGCGTTATGGCCGCATATGACTGTTTTTGATAATGTGGCGTTCGGCCTGAAGATCAAAAAAATGCCGGCGGAAGAAATCAGGAAGACAGTCCGCAATGCTCTGGAACGGATGCGCATCGCTGAATTTGAAAAACGCTATCCGAATGAGCTTTCCGGCGGGCAGCAGCAGCGTGTTGCCATTGCCCGTGCTATTGCATCCTCCCCGGAACTGCTGCTTTTGGATGAACCGCTTTCCAACCTGGATGCGAAACTTCGTACGGATATGCGTGCGGAACTGAAACGTCTCCATAAAGAACTCGGAACGACGATCATTTATGTAACACATGACCAGGTGGAAGCACTGACCATGTCTACAAAGATTGCCCTGTTTGAGAACGGGAAAATATCACAGGTAGATAAACCGATGGACCTGTATCTGAACCCGAACAATCTGCGAAATGCTGATTTTATCGGCAACCCCCGTATCAACTTTATCAATGGGCGTGCTTGTGTGAAGGGTGATATGCTGAATGTGAATTGCAGTCTTGGTGATTTTTATTATCCGCGGGAAGACTGGACTGACGAACCTGTTCCATCCGGGGAATTCGATTGTGTTCTGGGCGTACGTCCTGAACAAATCAAAATCGCAGAAGAGCCTGCCGACAATACAATTACCGCGACAGTTTATGCCGGTCAGCCGGCCGGATCCGAAACGCTTGTCACAGTTCGCGTTGGAAAAGACGAATTGCTGCTTAAACAAATCGGAATTGCAGAATATTATATCGACCAGGAAGTTCTGCTAAAGATCAAGCCGGACCGGTTTAATGTATATGATAAGGAATCTGCACGATTGATAAAGTATTCCCGCAATAAGAAAAAAGCGAAGTGATAAATGCTTCAATTCTGTATAAAACTGTTAAAATGGAAGAACGCTGAGACTAATTCAGAGTAGTATAAATAAACAAGAAAGGAAAAATCATGAAGAAACTGTTTGTTTATCTGATGGTGTTGACAATCATTTTGTCAACAGTTCTGTCCGCGGCTGCGATCGATATCCCGACCAATGCGGAATACAATGCAATGTCAGGCGATGAACTGCTCGAACTTGCAAAAGCAGAAGGCGGAAAGCTTGTAGTTTATTCAACTACGAGCAAAATGTCCAAAATTGCGGAAGCTTTTACTGAAGAGTATCCTGAATTTGAAGTCGAGGTTTATGATCTTGATGCCGGTGAAAGTATCACCAAAGTCGTTACCGAGGTTGACTCCGGAAACATCATTGCCGACGTGATCCAGGATGCTGATGCGCGCGGCGATATTGCATTTAATTATTACGGTAAATATCTGGAAGCATATTTCCCGGAAGATATCTGCGCCCATATCGACGACAGTCTTGAAACCTATGGTATGCCCTTCTATACTTCCCTGTCTTTCTGGTATTACAATACAGACGCTTTCCCGGATGGAGCACCAGTGAACAATTGGTGGGATATCATCGAAGTCGATGAAAATGGTAATCAGAAGTTCGAACTGTATTCAAAGGAAATCGGGTCGGAATCTACTTACCTGGCTCTGTTCAGCCACTTCGTTTCACAGCCTGAGGATCTTGCTTCTGCTTATGAAGAAAAATACGGCGAACCGATTGAATATACATATCCGGATGATCTCGGTTTTGAAGAAGAAAATGCCGGTTATGAATATCTCTACCGTCTTTCTCAACTGCGTATGACGTTCATCGGTGATGGTGATGAAATTGTTGAAGCTGTCGCAAATTCCACAGCAGACAAACCGGTTTTGGGTCTGGCTTCCGGAGGAAAGATCGGCAACCGTGATGATAACAACTGGCCGATTGCATGGGTTACTGAACTGGCTCCGTACGTTTCCGGCCAGAACACCAACTATTCATTTATTGTTCCTGATGCTGACAACCAGGCTCTTGGGCGTTTCTTTATCCGCTATATGATGGGCGGTGATGATGGTCAGGGTGAAGGTTACAAAAAGGTTATGAAGGAAGGTGCCTGGTCTGTCCGTGATGATTATGTCAATAAAAAGAATCCTTTCAGTCTGGCTGATTCCGGTACGGTGCCTCTCAATATGGAAGGTATTTACGACAACTATCTTGATGTATCCGATTTCTGGACTTACTGGCATGACAAGAGCCCGAATAAATAATCTAAATAATCAGACTGTGTAATATTATCATGCTGCGGCAGCTGCCTGTAGTGCTGCCGCAGCATTTTTACCCGGCAATTTAGACAATGAGCGATAAAAATGAAAAGTTCAGTATAAAAGATTTTTTCCGTTTTACCAAAGACGGTAAAATGAAAAGCGGAATATTATCCTACAGCATCACTTTTGCTGCTTTATATCTCGTTGTCTATGGTGCTGCTTATTATTTTCTTATCGATGTTTTGGCACCATTCACAAATAACATGCCAATCTGGCTGTCTGACCTGATCGGCGCTGTGGTTCCTGCTGCTGCCGGTGCAATGATTTGTCTGATCCCACTGAAAATATTATCTGATAAAAGGCCAGCATTTCTCGGTTATGTGTGGATCGCGGTTTTTGCGTTTGTGTTTCTTATATCAATGATTATCATGCTTAGAGATGATCAGGAAGCGCTGACGATTTTTCTGAGATTGTTTGTAATTATGGTTCCTGCGCCGCTTCTTTTGGGCGGTGGATCAGCCTGGTATTTGTGGAAAAAATCTGAGAAGCAACTGTAAAATTTCGGAGGATTATGATCGATACGGTTTTGTTTGACATGGGTGGTACGCTGGAAGATATTTTTGTAGATGAGAAAAGCATGTACGAAGCAGCGGGTCGAGTTCTTGCAATATCTGAAGATCATGGTCATAAGTTGGATGTTGATATTGAAACCGCAGTGAAAAAAGTCAAAGAAGGCTGGGATGCCTATGGCGTACAGCGGGACAGTGATAACCGTGAATTAAAACCCGAAGAAATTTGGGGAAATTATGTAATGCCTCGATTTGGTCTGACTTTTGAACAGGTTAAACCATTTTCCGAAGAGCTTGCGTATATGTATGAGGTGACACATTATCATCGAGAGCTGCGTCCCGGAGTCAGTGAAATGCTTGAAGGGCTGAAAAGTATGGGATTAAAACTGGGAATCATTTCAAATACCGCGAGCCTTTATCAGGTTTTTCAGATACTTGATGATTACGGTATCCGCGGATATTTTCAGGATGTTACGCTGTCATCCGTCACAGGATATCGAAAACCTGACCATAATATTTTCAAAGTCTCTTTGTATCAGATGCGGTCAAAAGCTGAAAACTGTGCTTATGTCGGCGACACGTATTCCCGTGATATTGTTGGCGCTGCCCGTGCCGGTTTTGGGGAAACTTTTCATATCCATTCCCAATTGACTGCAATAAAGGATACCGGAATTTACGAAGAAAAGCCCACGCATACCATCAGCGATATTTATGAAGTGTACACAATTCTGAAAGACGAACGCAAATAACTGTCACCATTTATTTTCGATGATACTGTAGATATGATCCATGTCTAAAGAACTTCGTACAGTCTTTGCAAGAAGATCATATTGTTCTTCCTTATGCTGTCTCAGGTCAAATTTTGAAACAGTATCTGCAGGCAGTCCTTTATTTTTACGTAAGGATTCAATAATCGTATCGCTTATTCCCTCATCGTCAAATATCCCGTGAATGTAAGTGCCGTATATATTTCCGCAATTGATGACAGGGAGCAGGTCTTTCGTGTCCTGTCCCATATGTATCTCATACCCATGGTATTCTGATCCATTAAGAGACGAAAAAATACCGCTTATTCCTGATATTCTTCCTGTGGTTTGTCTCTGCACCTTTTCCTGCCGGAATACGGTTTCGACCGGCAGCAGATCCATCCCCATGCATTCAGCGATTGTGTCGGTCTCGCTTCTGCACGGATCCGAGATATATTTTCCAAGAATTTGATAACCGCCGCATATGCCTAAAACCGGCGTTTTCCCGACAGCAGCTTGTTTAATAAGTGTTTCAAGTCCGGTTCCACGAAGCCACAGCAGATCCGCAATCGTGCTCTTGGTTCCCGGAATAATAATCAGATCCGGATGGCCGAAATCTCTGACACTGTTTACATATCTGAGTGAAACATCTGGATAATTTTCAAAAGGTGCAAAATCAGTAAAGTTTGAGATTTTTGGTAAACGAATCACCGCGATATCTATGGATTTATGCAATTGACTGGAGTGAAACCGTTCGGTCAGGCTGTCTTCATCATCAATATCCAAGTGCATGTAAGGTATGACGCCGATAACCGGAGCTTTGCATAACTTCTCAAGTATTTTCAGTCCGGGTTCCAAAATTGAGCGGTCTCCGCGGAATTTATTGATGAGGATGCCCTTCACCCGGGTTTGTTCGCTTTTTTCAAGCAAGGCAACGGTGCCAAAAAGCTGTGCGAAAACTCCGCCGCGGTCAATATCTCCTACGAGCAGTACCGGTGCATCAACCAGTTCCGACAGCCCCATATTGACAATATCCTCTTGTTTTAGATTGATCTCAGCAGGACTGCCGGCGCCTTCGATGACAATAATATCATTTTCATCCGCTAAACTGTTGTATGCATCCAGGATGTCCGGGATGAATTCCCGCTTTTTGCGGTAATATGACATGGCATTCATGTTTCCGATTGCTTTGCCATTGATGATCACCTGACTGCCCGTATCGGTTGTAGGTTTAAGCAGGATCGGGTTCATCCGGACATCCGGCTCGATACCCGCTGCCTCTGCCTGTACCACCTGAGCGCGTCCCATTTCGAAGCCATCTTTCGTAATAAATGAATTTAGAGCCATATTCTGGCTTTTGAATGGTGCTGTCCGATATCCATCCTGCCGAAAGATCCGGCAAAGCCCGGCACAGATGATACTTTTACCGACATTAGACATGGTTCCCTGTATCATGATATTCTTTGCCATTTTATATACCCTCTTCCAATATTTGCCGGATCATCCGGATCAAAATCTTATTTTCCTCATGCGTTCTGACCGCAATGCGGTACCACCCTGGGCCAAGTCCGACAAAATTGCTGCAATTACGGATAGCGATCCCTTTTGACAACAGACAAAGATCAAGACCAACAGGCGCCATGAACAATAAAAAATTCGCGTCTGATGGCATGACAGTCAGACCTGAATCAGTAAGAGATTCGGTCAAAAAATATCTTTCTTTATTTATGAGAGAAACAGATTTTTCTAAATATTTTTTCTCTTTCAATGCAGCCGGTATCGCAGCTTGTGCAACAACAGAAACATTCCAGGGCTGAACTGTTTGAGACATACGATACAGAAGATCATGGTTTGAACTCAGACAATATCCGGCACGGATACCGGCAAGTCCGTAGCTTTTTGTCAGCGCCTTCAGAACAATTATTGAAGAATGCTCTGCAATTTGCGGAATGACAGAATAATTTTTACCTGTCAGATCCATGAAGCATTCATCAACAAAGAATTTTATTTCTAAATTTTCGCATAGTGTAATAATTTCATTAATCAGATCGGGATCAGCCAGTTTACCGGAGGGATTATTGGGATTACAAAGGAACACCATATCCGGCTTTTCTTCTTCTATTGCTTCGCAAAATCCTTTATCGATTTCAAATTTATTTTCCGGTTTCAGACAATAATGAATTACATTGCATCCGTTTTGCTTCAGTGCATTTTCATATTCGCAGAAGGTCGGCACGGGAATTAATGCTTTTTGTGCAGTAACTGTCTGACAAAAAGAATAGATCAGTTCCGCGGCTCCATTTCCAGGAAGAACATCTTTCGGTGAAACATCTTCGTAAGCACTGACAGCGGATATTGTCTCACGACAGAAAGGGTCTGGATATCGTGCAGACTGTGACAGTGATTCCTGCATTGCTGTTAATACCCCGGGTGGAGTTCCGAGCGGGTTGATATTTGCGGAGAAGTCCAGGTCTATTTTATGGGTATAGATATCTCCGCCATGCGGATTGAGTGAATTATATAACATGTCCGGCTGACCTTCAGAACAGAAAATATATGATAATACAGCATAGAAAAAGCATTATCAATGAAACCACATACATTAATGAGCAGGTTCGGGGGATGTCGCCGGTTTCAATCTCTCTCAACGGATCTCCAATGAACGGTTTCTTATGCAAAACCCCATGATACCATGCATTCCCGGCTAATTGTACGTCAAGCAATCCGGCACAGGCCGCTTCAGTCTGTGCTGAATTTGGACTTGCGTGCTTATATCGGTCCCGTTTAAATATTCTCCAGCCATTTGCTACATCAAGTTTAAGAAAATTTCCCGCGAGAAGCATCAATACAGCTGTCATTCGAGACGGAATGAAGTTGCAGACATCGTCTGCCTTTGCCGGGAACCGCCCAAAGTACGTGTAGGGATAATCAATATAACCAAGCATGGAATCCATTGTGTTGACTGCTTTATAGAAAAATCCGGCCGGAGCACCGCCGATGGCCATAAATATCAATGGTGCTACAATAGCATCAGAGCTGTTTTCTGCAATGGTTTCAACAGTTGCACGAATAATTCCCTTTACATCGAGGCGGTCTGTATCCCTGCCGACAATCATTGATACAGCTTTCCGTGCTTTCAGTAAACTGCCTTTCTGTAATTCATCATAAACCTTCATGCTTTCCACCCTGAGATCCCTTATGGCAAGTATCTGCCAGCACATGATGCTTTCAACAGCTATCCGAAAAATCAAACTTATTTTTTGACACAAAGAAAGGATCAGCCACGATGTTCCGGTTGATACAATAACCACGATGAGCCATAAAACTACCCCGGCTGCTTTTTCTCCGGCAGCTGATTTCGGAAATACAGAACGAAGCTTTTTTTCAAGAAAGGTGATCAGTCTCCCGATCCAGACAACCGGATGAGGTATCTCATGCGGATCTCCCACCAGAAGGTCTATGCAGAATCCAATCAATAAAGGCAGCAGCTTGACAATCATTATTTTTGTCCGGATATCTGCATTGTGAAAATATAAACCGGGTTCCCGCCGATCATCAGATGGTGATTCCCGGCTTTTTTTGATTTGGCGATCTGAACCATTACGACTTCTGAATCTGAGAAATTAAATTGTTTATTGATATCAGTTAATTCTGCGGCTGACTCTAAAGAGACAGCCGTTGCTACAATGCGTATATCAGTCCCTTTAGCGAACAGTATGCGGATGATTTCCCGAATTTTTCCGGAGGCGCCACCGATAATAACATGGGTTGGCTCCGGAAGATCTGCACAAGCTTCCGGTGCGGAGCCTTCAATAAATTGAATATTCGAAGCTTTCATCCGCAGAGCATTTTTTTTGCTCAATTCTAAAGCGGCAGGATCCTTTTCAACTGCATAAACAATCCCTTTTTTCGCACAAAGAGCCATCTCAACAGAAACAGATCCGGTTCCGGAGCCGATATCCCAACAGACAGCTTTTTCAGTTAAAGCCATTTTTGAAAGACAGATGGAGCGGATCTCACTCTTTGTCATCGGAACAGGTCCTTTTTCCCCGCTGCTTCGTATAAAACAATCATCAGGAATTCCATGAGTAACAATTCTGTCCGTACTTGAATTCTCGATAAGTATCACGCTTAGCGGATCAAAGCTTCCACAGAGAAAATCCTTCGGCATCCCTTTCGTTATCTTTTCATCAGGGTAGCTCAGACGTTCCCCGATATATAACAAAACATTGTCCAACCCGGAATCTGACAATTTTTGACATATCGACGTGACTGTGTTTTCTCCACCGGTCAAAACGAATATCTGCTCATGGTCCTGAACTGCACGAGAGATATCAGCGTCTCTGCCGTGAAGGCTGACTGTTAACACCTCTTCATAGGTTTTCTGTAATTTTGCACAGAAATAGGAGAGGGAACTGATACCGGGAATGATTTCAACATCACAATCTGCCAGTAAAGGAAGAAGCCGGCGGGTTCCGCTGAAAAATCCGCTGTCACCTGACATAAGAACACAAAAGTGCTGATATTCATAATGTGTTTTTATATATTCGGCAATGACTTCCGGAGAAATCGCTTCAAAATTATGTTTTCGTTCACCCGAAAATGAATCAAGCATGCGTCTGGCACCGATCAGGCAATCAGCAGTGCCTGCCACATGATTCGCGGCATGTGTCATTTGTGACCGGTCCCCCGGGCCGATACCAAGAACAGTCACTTTAGGCTTACGAATAAAATTGTAACGATCGCACAACATGGCAATTATTTCCGATTCCGTCATACCATTTGACTGAAGAGGCCGGCCGATAACGATCAATCCCGCATTTTCACGCCGGGCTGCAGTGTATTTTTCCTCAACCCCGCCGGTTTCTCCGCTATCCTTGGTTACGAGCCATTCAGCGTGCACAGACCTGATCATGGCAATGTTCATCTCTTCACTGAAAGGTCCCTGCATAGCGATGATATGAGAAAGTTTTACTCCGGCAGCAGAGCAGGCTTCAAGCGAACCCGGCATCGGAAGGACACGGGCATAAACCCGATCGGAAAAATCATTAATCCCTGAAAATTTTATCAGGTCTTTACTGCCTGTCGTCAAAAGGATATTCCCATCGACGCTGTTTAGGAAGTTTACTGCGGCAGGAATGTCCGGTACCGTCCTGATATCCCTGCTATTCACGAATGAATCCCTTTCCAAACGTTTATATTCTGTACCGGTTTTTGCGCAGGCCTCACGGATATTATCTGTAGCTTCAACGGCATATGGATGCGTTGCGTCGATCACGAGATCGAAATGATCTGTTTTCAGCAAATCGAAAATCTCTTTTTCCGTAAGTCGTTTATCAGATATTTTGACCCGTTCTGACGGATTGATCAATTGTCCACCGTATTCAGTTGCGGTACATACTGTCAGTTCCACATCCTGCTTACTCAGGAAGTCCGTGATTCTTCGTCCCTCGGTTGTTCCGGCAAAAAGACAAATATTGGTCATAAGCGATATCCTCTGGGTGTAACAAGCCTGCCCGAAATCACTCTGGTTTCTGAATTTCCGATAAAAACCGTGCAGAACATATCGACAGATGCTGTTCGAAGTTCTTTGAGTGTAAGTATCTGTGCACTTTCCCCTTCCCTGCCTATTGCTTTTACAATTCCGCAAGGACGGTCATCAGGAATAGTATGCAGCAGAATATCACAAGCCTTTAGCAAGTAGTCAGGACGTCCTTTGCTGGCCGGGTTATAAAGCACGATTGCTAAATCAGCTTTTGCGGCAAGATCCAACCGTTTTGTGATGATATTCCAATCAGTCAGCCTGTCGCTCAGACTGATAACAGCGAAATCATGAGTGAGCGGGGCCCCAAGCAATGCTGCACCGGAACATGCTGCTGTTATACCTGGAAGAACTTCGATTTGGGGAATATCCGATTCACCGCGGATCTCGTAAGCCAGGGCAGCCATTCCATAAATGCCGCTGTCTCCGGAACAAATCAATACTATATTTTTTCCCTGTAAAGCCAGATCCAGCGCGGTTCTGCAGCGGTCCGCTTCCTTTGTCATAGGAGTTGTAATAAAATCCTTGCCAGGATAATAAGGCTTAATCAAGTCAACATATACACTGTAGCCAACGATTACTTCAGCATCCTGCAATGCATTATCAACCTCGACAGTCATTGATTCCCGATTGCCGGGCCCGATACCGGCGATTGTCAGTTTATTCAAAGGTCACCTCTTTCAACTCTGCTGACAGAGCAATAGTTACTCCATCGCATGCCTTTTTGGAGAGTATCAATTTGTCAGCGCCAATCATTGCAGCTCGTTCACATACATTATCAACACCGGTGGTTTTCTCGACAAAGTCAGAATGACTGAATTCTCCCGGAATAGTACGGAGAACATCAGCTGAATAAAAATTTATCGGTATATTCGTTTTTCTGAAAAACGATAACAGCCCCGGTTCATCCGATTTTAAATCAATGGTTGCAGCACATTTAATGGCTCTGATATCAATATTGGCTTGATCGAGAACATTTTCCATAATGCTTTGTATTTTTTCCTCACTCGTCCGCCTTCGGCATCCGATTCCGAGATGCAGACATTTCGGGATAATACGCAGTGTTTTTTCATATGGTTCACGTTTTTCCCAGCCGACAAAAATCCCGATGCTTCCGAAATTATCCGGGAAAAGCCCGTCAGGCAGCGGTTCGGAAAATGGAAGCTGACAACAGAAAGGAATATTCCTCTCAAGTATCGCCGCAGATACTTCTTTGGCAAGTGCCATATTATCGATAATAAACCCTTGACGGGCTGCCCATGCATCTGCAGAAAAACGCTTATGGATATCAGTGGCTGTTGTAATGACTGCCTGCGCAGAGAGTGTTTCCGCAAGATTTTCAGCCAATTTGTTTGCTCCTCCGATATGACCGGACAACAATGGGATTACATATCTCCCCATATCATCAACACACAGAACAGCGGGATCGGTACCCTTGTTTTGCAGATGCGGCGCAATAAGCCTGACCGCAATACCGCAGGATCCAACAAAAATTAATAAATCAGAGCGGAGAAATCGCTCTCCGTAAAAATATTCTGTCGGGCTGTTTATCTGTTGATACCTTCCGCCGCATATCCTATGCGGAGCGTAGAAATTTATTTCATCTTTTGGAAAGGCAGAGATGGCTTTCTCACCGGTCAGCATACCCTGCCTTGTATAGGCGAACACAGAAATATTCATTGGGATGCCTCGCGGAATTCAGTTGAAAATTCAGACTGATATAACATGGAGCGGAGGTAATTATCTCCGAGACAATTACCTATTATGATCAGAGCAGTTTTCTTCAGGTCATTATCTGTAATCGTTTTATGCAGCGTCCCGACAGTACATCGAAAAATCTTTTCGTCCGGCCATGTCGCTTTATAAATTACGGCAGCAGGTGTATCCGCAGGGTACCCACCCTCTGATAAATCCTCCTGAAGTCTCTCACTTAATGATGTGCTGAGAAATAATATCATTGTCGCCTGATGGGCTGCCAGCTCACGAATCGATTCGCGTTCCGGAACCTGAGTTTTTCCTGCTTCCCGTGTGATGATCACGGTCTGACTTACGTTTGGCAGTGTATATTCCATTTTCATGGAAGCAGCAGCTCCGCAAAAAGAACTGACGCCGGGGCAGACATCATATGCAATACCTTCCGCATCAAGGATATCAAACTGTTCCCGAACCGCTCCGTATATGGATGAATCGCCTGTGTGAAGGCGGACTGTTGTTTTCCCGAATTTTTCCGCATCGCGTATCACGGCAATTACATTTTCCAGCGTCATGTGGGCGCTGTTATAAATTTCACAGTCACTGCGTGCATATTCAAGAAGTTTCGGATTGACAAGTGACCCTGCATATATGATCACATCTGCCTCGCTCAGCAGACGGGCACCCCGGACTGTGATCAAATCAGCCGCACCGCTTCCGGCACCGACAAAATGAACCATCAGATCATCTCCTTTATCTGGCGCAAAAGAAAAGACGCGTTGGATGTTTCGCATAATTGACCATATACTTTTGAGAATAAAATGGCTTCAACTCCGGGAACACCGGCAGTTTTCCGGTTGAGATGAAAGTTGACACGGTCTGTTAAATGAGAAAGAACTTCTGAATCCAGGTCATACATTTTCATGATACGCAATGCATCATCACAGGTTACAGCATTCAGTATTTCTTTGATTCCGGACGGGTGTAGCCCGCATGCTCCGGCGTAAGATGCGAGTATTTCCATTCTACAGTCACCGTATTTGGAGTGTGTGTTCAGCATTCCGCCCGCGATTTTCACCAATTTTCCGATATGCCCGACCAGCAAAACATTTGTAAAACCAAGTTCTTTGCAGCAATCCAGTGCATCTCCGATAAAATTGGAGGTCAAAACCGGGATTTTCGGATCAATACCGAGTGAGTCCTTCAAAAAATCCATGCCATAATTTCCGGGGGTAAGCAGAACTGTTTTCATACCATTGAGAAACCGCTGATTCAATTCAAGCCGAATGGTATCGATCAAAGCCTGATCGCTCATTGGTTCAACAATTCCGCTGGTTCCAAGGATCGAAATTCCACCGACAATACCGAGACGGGAATTGAATGTGCGTTTGGAAATTTCCTCTCCCTCCGGTACATAAATCATGACAGATAACCCGGAATGGAAATCAAAAACATCACAAACCTCTGTAAGGTTTTCCTGAATCATTTTTCGGGGAACGGAGTTGATGGCAGCTTCCCCAACCGGTTGATCCAGACCCTTTTTCGTCACTCTGCCGACACCCTGTCCTCCGCTGATGTGAATACCAGGCTGATCATTTTTTGATACTTTTGCATAGATCTGGATACCATCTGTTACATCCGGGTCATCCCCGCTGTCTTTACACACTGCACAGGAGACGGAATCAGGATCAAAAACGATATCCCGAATGGGAAGCTCGAGATTTACACCTTTCGGTGTCAGAAGATGAATAGTGTTTATCATTTTTCCGGACAGCAGCATCCACGCGGCAGCTTTTGCAGCAGCAGCCGCACATGTACCGGTTGTAAATCCGAGCCTGAGCTTTTTTCCGCCCTTATAAATAAACGAATCCATATCAATCTCTCTTTATTTGATAAAGCATAGCATTACAGATGGCAGCGGCAACAGGACTGCCTCCTTTTCTTCCCCTTGCGGCAATATATGGAACTTTAGAATTTATGATCATTTCCTTGCTTTCAACAACATTGACAAATCCCACCGGAACTGCGATGATCAGCGCCGCATTCAGTTTTCCTTCATCCATCAGGTTTTTGATAGAGAATAACGCCGTCGGAGCATTTCCGATTGCGTATATACATGGCTTAGTGAGTTTTGCGGCTTTTTCCATAGAGACAATCGCTCTGGTGATTTCCCTGCGCTTTGCTTCTGCTGCTACATCCGGATCAGACATGAAACATTGAACCTCTCCGCCGAATGAAGCTAAAATGGTTTTGTTGATCCCGGCTTTTGCCATTTGTGTATCAGTAACGATATCACAGCCGCTGCGAAGTGCTTCGATCCCTTTGCAAACTGCATGTTCGGAAAAACACAATGTGTCCATAAAATCAAAATCAGCAGTAGTGTGGATGACGCGTTTAATTACAGCTTCATTTTCGGGATCAATTTTCCGGTCATTCAAAATTTCGCTGATGATCTCAAAACTGCGTTTTTCAATTTCGATTGGTGATATGATTTCAGGCATTCTGTTTCTCCTTAAACCGCAGACAGGCTTTATAAAAATTTATTGCCAGTTCCGGGTCCGCATAGAAATGAAAATGTGGATAACCTGCGTATAGATGTTCGTTTGCATATATACATTTCCAATGTTTTCCGGACAATTTTTCAGCAGTAAAATCGGATCCTGCTGCTTCACAATCCCAATAATGAAATTCA
This sequence comes from uncultured Chloroflexota bacterium, assembly GCA_902774215.1. Classification (GTDB taxonomy): domain Bacteria; phylum Chloroflexota; class Anaerolineae; order Anaerolineales; family Anaerolineaceae; genus Flexilinea. The sequence continues at coordinate 5,637 of CACYHU010000056.1, read as the reverse complement.
TGAGCCGGGAATTTTTCATCCTTACTGCAAAGCATATTATCCCGATCGGCTTTCAAATGGATATACCCAAAACGTGTCAGCTTGTGAGTATTATAGCATTTTCCGGGTAAGTGATTTATCATAGGCAGATCCGCTATTGAATCTGTCAGGTACATAAAACCGCCGCATTCCGCAATGCAGGGAATACCGGATTTCAACGCCTGAAGAATACCGCTTTTCATCGAATAATTTTTGCTCAATTTTTCCGCGTAAAGTTCAGGATATCCGCCGCCAAGATAAATCCCGTGAATATTCCAGGGAAGAAATAAATCAGACAGAGGGCTGAATGGAACGATCTCAGCTCCCATTTTGCTAAGAATGTCTAAATTGTCGTGATAATAGAAACAAAATGCATTATCCTGAGCAACGGCTATTCTTACCGGTTCCGGAAATGAAGGAACACTGACCGGATCACATGAAAGATTTATTGCTTGTCCTGATAATTTGATCAGACCATCCAGATCAATAGTTTTTTTGGCCTGTTCTCCGAGTATTGTGATTTTCCGGTCAAGATCAGAAACCTCCTGCGCTGTTATAAGACCCAAATGTCGGCTTTCAAGTGAGGATTCCTGTATTGGCGGAAGGTAACCAAGCATTTTTATACTTCCGCTGAAACGCGAATTAACAGTCTCAGCAAGTATGGAATAAGTCATATCTGTGCATTGATTCAGTATCACTCCGCAGATATTGTTTTCAGGTTGGAATGTCAAAAAACCCTGTATTACAGCGAGCAGTGAAAGTGCGGCTCCCTTTGCATTGAGGACAAGGATCACCGGTGTATGTGTGATTTGTGATATTTCATGGGAAGAGGCTTTGGTTGAATTACAACCCGCCCCGTCATAATATCCCATAACACCTTCAATAACACAAATTTCTTTATCTGATCCGTTTTTCACAAGCAGCCAGTTTATTGTATTGTTATCAAAGAAAAATGAATCAAGGTTTGTGGATGGAGTGCCGAGAATATGTTTATGGAACATCGGGTCAATATAGTCAGGTCCGCATTTGAATGCACCGACATTCAGCCCTCTTTTGTAAAGCGCTTCTAAAACGGCACATGCCACAGTTGTTTTCCCGCAGCCGCTTCCGGTGCCAGCGATCATAATCCGAGGTATCTGATATTCCATATCAATTGGTTCCTTTTAGTTTATCCATAATCGGGATACCGTTTTTCTCTGCATGATCCAGTAAAATATTCTTCGCGCGGCTGAAAGTTCCGTAATCTGTGCCAGCATCCAGTACATACCTGCAGCCGGAAATGATCTCTGCAGCCTTCCTGATCACATCATCGGAAATCGGATGAAATGCGGGCGTTTTTACGACTTCGATACTCAACACATCAGCTGTCTGACAGTCAACATCATTTTCGAAAAGAATCCCGGCAGCAAAAGGTATTCCCTGTCTCTGCAGTTTACGAAAAAGGGGAGTTCCTTTCCCGTTTCCGGCAATTACAAAAACCTCCGGTTTCCCCTCGGTTTTCGGCAGTTCCACACTGCCAAACAAAAGATTATAAGAACCGGATTGTAAATCGAACAGTCTTTCAATTTCATGGGATGAGTAAATCATATCCGGAGAACCATATGCAGTGATACGCTCTCCGTCAAGACAAAGGATCTCATCTGAGATCTTCATCGCAAGATCGATTTCATGGAGTGACATAACAACAGCAGTTCCCTGTTCCCGTGTCATGTCACGCAGGATACTCAGGAGTTCTATCTTATATCGTATATCGAGATATGCCGTCGGTTCATCCAGGACGATAATCTCCGGTTCCTGACAGATAGCACGTGCCAGCATAATGCGCTGACGCTGACCATCGGAAAGTGTCGAAAAATCCTTTTCAGCCAGGTCTAAAGCATGGACCCGTTCCAGTGATGAAGTGACCACAGATTTATCATGTTCGGACAGCGAACCAAATATATTTGTATAAGGGTAACGTCCCATGGCGACCAATTCTGCACAGGTCATCAATTCCGGATGGATACGTTCTGTCAGGACAACCGCGGTCTGCCGGGCGAAATCTTTTCCCGGAATATTGTTTATTAGCTGACTGCCGATGAAAATATTGCCTGAAACAGATTGCAGCTGTCGTGTGATTGTTTTCAGAACAGTAGATTTACCGGCACCGTTTGGACCGATGAGCGTCAGGATCTTCCCTTTTTCAAGACTGATATTGATCCCATTAATGAGTATTTTCCGATTGTAACCGACTGCCAGGTCCTTTGTGCTGAGTAAGCTTTCCATGCTATTTTTTCTCCCCGGAATGACGTTTTATCATCAGATATATGACAATCGGTGCACCGAAAACAGAAGTTACCGTTCCGATTTTGAGTTCCACAGGAGAAAACAAGGTCCTTGCGATCAGGTCACAAAATATGCAAAAAACAGCCCCGCTCAAAAAAACTGTCGGTATCAGATTATTTGGTTTGGAACTTTTTAGCAAAATCCTTGCAATATGCGGGACAGCGATCCCGACAAATGAGATGGGACCGGCGATTGCGGTCACACAGGCGGAAAGCATGCTTGATACCAGCAAAAGAACGATGCGGAATGCTTTGACGGGAACTCCCATGCTTGCGGCATAAGCTTCGCTCAGCAGATAAGCACTGACAGGCTTCGATAGCAAAAACGAAGCGAGAAAGCCCGGAATACAAATCCGAAGTGCAGTGCGGACCTGTTCCCAATTCGCGCCGGAAAAAGATCCCATCGACCAGTTCGTCAGATTGATGACATCATGATCATTGGCAAAGGTGATGCAGAAATCTGTGACAGCACTGCAGATATATCCGACCATGATTCCGACAACGAGCAGCATGGACATGCTTTTGACTTTTTGGGAAAATAAAAGTACAAGCATCGTAATGAGCAAAGAACCGATGAAAGAAGCAATCATCAGGGAGAAAGACCCGTTAACAGCGCTGTGCGGAATCAGGAAAATCAAAGCTATCCCGACAACCATTTTTGCTCCGGAAGAAATCCCGAGGACAAAGGGTCCTGCGATAGGATTACGGAAAAAGACCTGCAGCAGGTAACCGGAAACGGACAATGCTCCGCCCAGCAATGCTGCCAGAAAAACACGCGGCAGACGGATACGGAACAGAATCTGACTTGAAGTATCAGCATTGATTACGCTGTCCAGCTCGCTTTTATATTTTCCTGCCGTGAATAAATCTGTAATATGGAGACGCAAACCCTCGAAAGTCATTCGGAAAACATCAGCTGCGGGAATAGAAACAGTGCCGGTGTTGGCATTGATCACCAGACCGGCAAAGAGAAGAAAAACGAGGAAAGCCATCACCAGGACAAACCTGCCCTGTTTTTCGATCATACTGCTGTTCAGTCTCCTCTTTTTTTTCACCATTTACTGTTCACTGTTTATTATTATTTTATTCTGTAAAAATACGGCAGTTCATCAAGTTCATTCGCCTCATCTGAAAAGATGAGATGAAAACTTTTGATCATTTGTCCGAGCTGTGTGGTATCCTGGTACATATTCTGTGCAGTGCACCACACATTACCTTCTTTTACGGCTTTGAATTCCGCCAGCAGGCCGCTTTTCATGATCAGTTCCGGAATGGAGCTTATTTCTCCGGCGATCGTGCTGTTATATATGATCACATCAGCGTCTTTGGCACCTGCAAAAAACGTTTCCATGTCTATCGCCACGGTTGAAGTGGATTTTTCGGGATCTCCGATGCTGTCAAAGACATATTTTCCTCCGGCCAGTTCGATCATTTTACTGACATAATCACCGGATTTTCGGACGACCACCCTGCCGGAAGAACTGATGTGGAAAAAGGCTGCAGTCTTCCCGGTATTTTCGGCAGAAAGTACATCGGTCAGGTATTTCTTCTGTTCCCGGAACAAGGCGTCTGCTTTTTCTTCTTCATTCAATAGAACTCCGTAGAAACGGATCCATTCCGTTCTCCCGAGCGGGTGAGGTTCGGAACTGGAAAGATCTATGAGGACGGGAATTCCCAACTCTTCGAGTTTATCTTTGACTTCCGAGACATGTCCGATCATCTGCGATTCGATAGCCAGGGAACAGCGGTTTTCCAAAAGCAGTTCATAATCCGGTTCACTGTATTTCCCTGCATAAATAATTTTTCCGTCATGCATAGCCTGACGGGCATTTTCGATATACCAGCCATCTTCTTTTGTACCGGAAAGGCGGATGGAATCAAGACTGTCCAGTGCGTCGAAAAGACACATAGCCGCGGTTGCCGCAAGGTAAACATTCCGGACCGGCTGCTTGAGCGGGACAATGCCGGCAGGGAGCCCATTGGGAAAATCCACGTTTTCAGGTATGACCAGAAATTTCTGTCCGTTATCCAGACTCAGAAGTTTGCTTCCGTCTTCATAATAATCCACGGTAAACTGAGTGGCATGATCCGGTTCCATGCTGCGAACCGGATCATGCCCGTTGATTTCTATCGCTGAAACAGGAAGGATCCCGAACAGACAAATGATTATCGTAAATAAACAGATCTTCAACCAGCTTCTCATACCGGGTCCTTATATCAAAACTGAAAATTCTTATTTCTGATTTACCAGAGTGCTGCTATCAAAATACAGCGTATAGTCGATGAGATGTGCCTGGCTCATGGCAATCGTTGAGGCACTGACCGGCATTTCACTGTCAAGGATAACGGGAATCTCAAAAGTGGAGTTGCCGTCCCGGTTGACAGGTTCATAGCGGTCTTCACCTATCAGCATATATTCATAATTCGGGCTGCTCCAGATAATTGTAGCGGTGATTTCGCCGTCTTTTACGTTTAATGCGGCAGGGCTTTCCACAGATGCCTTACCGCTGCCGCCATTGAGTGTTACATCACATAGCCAGGAGCCGTCTTCACCGGAAGTCTCTTCAAGCGGAGAAAGGTAAAGCGGATCGCTGACGCTGACCTTGTGGTCATACCATTTGCCCTTTTTGCCGACCAGTGCCAGGTCAAAATCCTCATCAAGATAAGGTACGGGAACGTCAAACCCATGGACTTCATCGGCAAATCCGTCGCTGTATACAACAATATCGATGGTCGGATCCAGCAGCTCTGCGCCTTCCTTCTGAGCGTCTTCAGCTGATCCGGGGAACAGATGAAGATGATTTTTGGATGAAAGTGTGATATGGATAACCATCTTACCGTTTTTTACGGTCAGTGTCCCCCTGCTTTCGCTGGTCTCGCAAAGGTGGAACATGGAACTGTCAGTGGTGAAAACCGCGGAATATATACCGTCCTCCAGCGGTTCCATATCCGCGAAAACCGGTATAACAGATGCAAAGAGCAAAACTACTGCCAGAAAATAAAGAAAATTCTTTGAGATCAATTTTTTCTTCATAATTTTCCTCTTCTAAAAAATGCCCGGAATAAGAATATCCCGGGCAGAAGAAATATCAAATTACTTGGCCATAGCCAGAACAGTGTGGACGATATACTGTGCCTGAATGGTGGGAATGCGGCCGAGACCGGCGATCTGGCAGCTCACATCGAAACCGGCAGCTTCAAACATGGATTTCCATGAATCTTCATCATCACCGGCCATATCATTGTTGGCATGGTCGCCTGCAACGACCATCAGCGGGCGCAGGATCACTTTGGT
>CACYHU010000055.1 GCA_902774215.1 uncultured Chloroflexota bacterium | reverse complement strand
AGTATGATAAAGCCATGGCTGAACTCAAGAAAATCGTTTCAAATGAACAATATGAGCTACTACTTCAGTTATCCGAGGACTGAACAAATTCACAGTTTGAAGAGGTAAATGAATGTTTTGTTTTGTGCGGCACGGGGAGACAGATTATACAGAACGTGGAACCAAAATATATCAAGGACACGGAACGAATTTAGCGCCTCTTTCGGAAACCGGGATCGGCCAGATAAAGAAAGCAGCAAAGGATATTCGACTTCAGGAGGCGAACCTGATTTTGTGTTCTTCTTATACAAGAGCTGTGCAGTCTGCAGCCATTCTTTCTAAGGAATTGGGGCTGGAAATCAGGATTGAGACGGATCTGCACGAATGGGTTGCAAACGACCTTTATATCTATGAGGATGATCATACCGCAGAGAAGGCATACGAAGAATATGTGAAGAACAAAGGGGTCCACTGCTTCCTGTGCTGCAAAAATATGCAGATGTTCCAAAAGTCATCGTGATTGGACATGGAATGATGATTGAAGCCGTGACCGGAGTACCACATCCAAACTGCGGGGAGATCGTTCCATTTCCCTTAGTAGGAAAGGAATGATTATGAGGAAGGATAATAGACGAAAATGACGAGGTAATGAATGTGGACGGCTATAACGAGGATTTTTGGAAAGCGTTAGATGAATTGGTAAACAGTTCGGAAATTGTGATCGACAGGCCCAGAGGCTCCGCTCATCCCAGATTTCCAAACTTCATCTATAAGGTTGACTATGGATATTTGAAAAATACCGCCTCTATGGATGGTGCAGGAATTGATGTATGGGTCGGAAGCGGTGATAAAAAGATTGATGCCATCATGTGTATCGTTGATTTGATGAAGAGAGATTCAGAAATCAAAATACTGATAGGTTGTACGGAAGAAGAAAAGCTGGAGATATACAAAACGCATAATGAAACGCAGTATATGAAAGGCGTTTTGATACGTCGATAGATTCCTGTTTGTCGAGTCTGTCTGTTAACTAACATATAAGGGGTAAAAAGAGACGCGAATATGTGAACTGTGTCTTTGGGTTCCAAAATCATCGAAAGGCCTGCAAAACGATCTTAGTGCATGATCAACATGAGCTTTTATGATCCGGACAATAATGTGATTTTCTTCAGGAGTTTCCCAAAGAGGAGAAAAATGTGGTATCAGAACGTTCGGCTGTGCTGTTGTGATGACAGGCCCTTCGTGCGGACTTCGCCGCAGCAAAGTGCCAGTCACTGTGTGCTCCTTTCTGAACAGTTACAGGACTTTATTGATGGCCGGAGAGGCGGACGGCATCGGGGAAGCGTTCCGCGATCACATCCAGAACCAGGTTCATCAGGTAAAAGATCTCCTCTGCCATCTCATCCGGGTCCGCGTCTGTGGGAATGATGTAATTATATTTATGATAAAGCTGACGCTGCTGCCGGTAAATGCCGAAAGCGCCGAGTCGGGCCGTCAGGTTCCAGTCCAGCAGCATTTCCTTCAGCGCTTCATATCCCGGCCCGATTTCCACGATCATCGTTGAATAGAGCTGCAGCAGCAGGGCATCCTCTGTGCAGGGGCCCAGCATCACTTCCGTCAGGATCACATCTCCCGCGTCCGTTACCGGCAGCAGTGCCCGCAAAGTATTGCCGATCTGCGGCTCCGTTCCCTCAAGAACGGCAGTCTGCACGCCGATTTTTTTCAGTAAATTCTCCAGTGCGTTTAGAAAATTTTCCGCATCCATGGATCAATCCTTTCGTATAGTTTTACCCGCCCAGCTTTTCAGCGATCAGCTTCTGCGCGCCGGCGGCAAAACGGCCTTTCTTCCGATGTACACCCAGGGCAGTGATCACTTTTTCGGCTAATGTCTGCAGCGGTCCTTCTCCTTCGGCAATATTCAGCAGCGTGCCCGCGCGCTTCAGGTTGATCTGCTTAAAGGCTTCTGTCCTTGTTTTTGCGTTGATCCCTTTCCCCTTCAGGATGATCTCCTTGGCTTCCTTCCTGCTTAATTTCTCATGCGGGAAGCGGTCCTGGACCCACTTGATCTCTTTATCCCAGTTATCAATTCCTATCTCTTCCGCTGTCACGTCTTTGCGGATATGCGCCTTCTTTTTCTTTCCGTAAATAAAGTTGAAGATACCGAAACCGGCACCGGAAATACCCAGTACGGCGGCGGTGACCGGCGCAAGCGGACCGCTCAGCAGAGCGATCCCGGTACCCAGTGTGATCCCTCCGCCGGTTCCTTTCATTAAGCCGCTGGTGCGGTGCAGTTCCCCTACTCTTCTTCCCTGTCTGAAGATCTGCATCAGTTTTTCCTGGTCTTTATGGCCTTTAAACTTTTTGAGTGCTTTGATTTGATTATCGATCCTGTTTATGCTCTTCTGCCCGCGGATCGACTCATAAGCACCGGTAAACGCTGTGATGCCGCCGGCTGCGATGTTCAGTCCGGGGATCAGGCCAGTTTTGGCGATACCGCCCGCGGTTGCCAAAGCCTCCCCAACCACGGGAATTCCGCCCATGTATCTCATCGTATTTATACCGCTGGCAGCCATGTTCCCAACGGAAGCCACCGTATCCAATCCGGAATTGACGACCTCCATTTTTTTCCCGCCGGCTTTCACATTGCTGAAATTCCGCATGGTTTCTTTCGCCCCGGTAAAGGTTCCTGCAAGGCCTGTCAGCACACCCAGACCGCCGGCGGTGCCTGCGATCGCGGGCATGACATAATGCGTATTTACGTTCTGGCTGTTCAGCAGGTTATGATCATAAAATGCCGTACCCAGCTGATCCACGTTATCCATGGCTTTTGCGATGTTGTCGACAAAGTTTCCCTTGTTGTTCTTTTCTTTAACACTGCTTACGGTAGGATCCGCCGCGACAAACTGATCCGCAAGCTCATCTGTCACGATACCCCGCTGGCGGATGATCTGATGGCTTTCATCTTCTGATATGTTGTTCTCACCCGGGCCGGAATGTTCCGCGGCGTATTTTTCGACAGCTGATTTCACAGTGTTGCCGGTTTTGTTATTTAAATTCTCCTCATCCTTCATGCCTGCGGAGAAGATATCGGTTTTATTTCGCCTGATATTGGTGTTGATAATGGAGCTGTCACTATCATGCGCTTCATCCGGAACGGTGGAAATGATGTTTTCACCGTTGTTCTTTTCTCTTCCCGGAATGAGTTCATCGGAACTGTCATCCGGACCGGAGCTCTCTGACGCGTTATCCTCCGAACCGGTCAGGTTGGGCTGATGAGGGCCATTCCGCAGTTCGTTATTAAGCTCATCCCTGCCGGTCATCCAGCGTTTATAGACCGCTGCCATTCTGTCAAGTTTGGTCTTTTTCTTCTTGTATGCATCTTTATAAAATTCTTTGCCGAGCTTGCTGTTATCCGCCCGTTCCCTGATCCCTGCCTCAGTCTGCAGATATTTGTTATTGTCAGATGTTCCTTCCCGCAGGATCATTTCCGCCCGGGTGAGGATCTTCTTTTGCTCTTTGTCTCTGCCGGTCAGTTCCTGTTTCCACTGTTGGAAATCTTCGTCATTCGCGTGAACCTGTTCAATATTTTGAATGATCTGGGTATAAAGTTTAAAATTTCTCCCGTTTTCGCTGCTTGCGGCATGATATTTGTTCTCATCTATGGATTTGTTCAAATCCTGATTGAGCTGAGTGAATAAATCATCCAGCTCTTTCGCTGCCTGAAAGCGCCTGTCCAGGAGCTCCTGATATGTCTTTTTGTCTATGGATCGGATCTTTGAATTGTAGCTCGCCTTGTCGTCTTTGCTGACATAATCCTTCTTTTTTACCCGCAGATCAGCGGCACTTTGCCGAGCCGCGTTTCCGGCATTTTCCCGATCCTGTTCTTCAGCACCTTCTTCACGGATCAGCCCCCTGTTCGCCCGGTTGATCCTTTTCATTTCACTGTCGTAGGTTTTGACATACCGGGCATCCCGTTCCGACTTTTCCCGTTCTTCCGAGGCGGTAAACCCTGCCCGGATCCGGAACAGGCTGTCCGCGATATCGCCGGAGTCCTGTTCCCGGTCATATTTCGATTTTTTCTTCTTACCGAACGGCCATAATGACCACATCTGAACGGTACCGGGAGCTACGGACCGGCTGACCGATCCGCGGGACGCACCCTGCTGTACGGTGTGGACCAGTTCATGCGCGGCGATCCGCGGTTCAAAACCGCCTTTGCCGAAATATATATCATTTCCCCGGGTGAAAGCCCTTGCGCCCATCGCTTCATTTTTCCGGATGCTGCCGGGATCGCTGTGGAAACGCACGGAGGAGAAATCAGAACCCAGCCGGCTGCCCATCTCTCTCATGACAGAATTGGGAGAGCCGTAACTGATGCCGGCAGAAAGCCGGTCTGCCTCTTCTTCCGCGGCAGAGATCCGCGGATCCAGCATTTCCCGCATGATGCTGTTGGGCAGCACGTGAGGAGGAGGCGGGGCAGAATGAACGAAACTGTCCGGTATTCCGGAGAAACGGGATGCTTCCCGTGAATTCTCAGCGGCTACGGACTTTTCGTCAGGTTCCCGGGTTTTTGAGTCAGCTCGCATAGGCATTGTTGATCCTGATATTGTCTGTATCCAAAAATTATATTACAAATTGGTATATCTTTCAAAAAAAATAACCGAAATTTCCCCGTCTTTTCTTTGTCATTCTCCACCGCAGATACACTTGACACGGGTTATTTGCATACAGCCTCCAGACCCTTACGGGTCAGGTTTCGCCTGATTCAGATGCGGAGGAGCTATCGCAAATTGTAATTTTGAAAAGCCATCGGGAGGGAGTGCTTCGCAGGGACGCGAAACAGCGTCCCTTCAGGCCTTTCCGCCGGAATTTCAGATAACCTAAACTGATGCAGCGATATTCGTTTAAGAAGTTTATCTTTATCTTGATTTAGGATTACTGATCATAATTATTTTAACACATGTTAAAAGGTTAAATAATTAATGGTTCTCTTTTTTTATTCTGACTTTACCGGAACAGGCTATAGATAAAGGGAATAGATATAACGAAAATGCAGGAAAACCTGATTATGTAAAGCGTTTCAGGCAATCATACAAAGAAGGGATGGCACTGATAGATTCCCTGATACCATTCATAGAAGAAGTTCAGGAAGTAAAATACGTGATCCGGGGTTATGTGTTGAGATAGTCGTAAGCGAATTGTACTGCCAGGGCTGTCCCGCGTTTCAAAATGTCCTCGTCTACATCGTAGGTGTTTTGGTGATTGGTTCCGGTGATCCCCTTTTCCGGGTTGGAACTGCCGATGTAGGTGAAAACTCCCGGGATCTCACGCAGGTACCAGGAAAAGTCCTCAGAGCTCATCAGCGTCGGCATATGGGCGAAGACGTCCCCGCCGAACAGCGATTCTGCCGCTTTCCGGCAGATGCCGGTCACTTCATCGCAGCAGTTGTTCACGGGATAGTTCAGGTATATGTAGTCGAGTTCCCAGGTCACCTTGAGCGCTTCCGCTACTCCGCCGATGATCCGGCGCATCTCTTCCTCGATGGAGCAGTCTGTGCGGAAATGTCTCACGGTTCCTTCGATCTCAACGAGATCCGGGATCACATTGTATTGTGTACCGCCGTTGATCTTACCAATGGTCAGCACCAGCGGATCGGTGGCACAGTTGAAGCGGGTCACCAGCAGCTGAAGGCTGCTCACAATGGTGCAGGCGGCGGTAATGGCATCCGCGCCTAAATGCGGCGCGCTGCCGTGAGCGGTGATGCCGTGAATGGTCAGCCTGAAGCGGTTGCTTGCCGCCATGCGGAATCCCGGCGTGATGTCGATAAGCGGAGCGCGGACGGTTCCCCAGACGTGCGTTCCATAGATCACATCCGCACCGTCGAGGGCGCCTTCTTTGATGGCGTCGCGGGCACCGTATCCGCCTTCTTCGGCAGGTTGGAAGAGCAGCCGTATGGTCCCGTTGAGTTCAGACCGCATTTCATTGAGGATCCGTGCCGCTCCCAGCTGCATGGCGATATGGCAGTCATGCCCGCAGGCATGCATACAGCCGTTCCTGCTGGCAAAGGGCAGCCCGGTTTGTTCTTTGATGTTCAGCGCGTCGATGTCTGCGCGAAGGATCACGGTTTTCCCCGGTTTTTCGCCGCGGATCTCTGCCGTCAGGCCATGAATGTTATTGAAAAACCGCGGCTCGATCCCCATTGCCCGCAGGTCTTCCGCGATTGCCGTGGTGGTTTCAATTTCATGTCCGGCAAGCTCCGGACAGCTGTGATAAAAACGGCGTCTTTCGATAATATAGGGTTCCAGGCTTTCCGCCCTGCTGAGAATATCCATGGGGACCTCTTATTGGATTTTGTAGATTTCGATGTTATCTTCGAAGCGGATGGCTATAAAGTTTGAGTCTGCCGACCAAAGCGTCTGCAATACGTCTCTCCCGTCTACCGGGAGCCGGTACTGCTGTTTTGTATCCTCACGGACGATCCAGGTCTGGTAGCGGGCATCCGTATAAAACAGGTGATTTTCATCCGGCGACCAGTTCGCGTTGTTCATTGCCGGATAATTTCTGTCGTCGTATTCGATCACGTTGTTGGGCTGTTCCCTCCCGGGATGTCCGTACTTGCGGACCTCTTCTTCAAAGGTCAGCGCGCCGCTCCGGACATCCGCGGTGTAGATCCGTTCACAGTCGACCCCGCAGCTGGAGGCAACACGCACAACATTGTTATTGACCCATCCGATGACGGATTTATCGGAGGCGTATTCGTCCGTTTCAGCCAGGGCATCCGGGAACAGGTCCACCACATCCTTCAAACCGGACTCATAATCCGCCACGAAGATGGTGTAAAGCTTTTCGCTCTGGCGCAGTGCCGTGAAGGCAAGCCGGGAATGATCCGGGCTGAAGCCGAAGTCTCCGAAGACATGGAGATCGGTGGTTGATATTTCATATGGCGAGAAGCCTTCCGGAATATTCCCGAATTCATCCGGAACCTTCGCCTCGTCTGAAAAGTCCAGTACCACCGCATCGCCGGAGAACCAGCCCCAGTAGCGGTTGGAGGGTGCCACATAGGCAAAAATCGGGGCGTCCTGTGCCCATTCCATGATCCCGCCGTGGATCCGGTCCTCGAGGATCGAGATACATACGACCTCATAAGGCTCAAGGTTCTCCATCTCCAATACCTCGTTTCCCTTCAGGTCAAGGGTCGGCGGAATACCGGTCGGCGTGACCATCGCAGTCAGGGTGGCGCTCTGGCTGTCGACCTGCTGGAAGCTTTGCCGCAGCGTGTCACAGGCCGCAAGCACGATCACGGCACAGATCAGTAAAAATATGAGAAGTGCAATTTGCTTTTTCATAAATTTCCGCTGCATGCCGCGACGGATGCGGCGGCATATTCCTGTATATGTGTGATAGAAACGGACCACTCTGTCAACCCCATCCGCTCTGCCCGCTCGGCGGCTTTACCGTGAAGATGAAGGACCGGAGCTCCGAAATCATCATTGAGTATCTCGATTTCCTGCCAGCTGATTTCACCGATGCCGCAGCCAAGAGCCTTGGAAACCGCTTCCTTGGCCGCGAAACGCCCGGCCAGATGCTGGTCGTTCCCGGCGCAATAGGCTAATTCCGCCTCAGTATAAACGCGGGCAAGAAAGCGTTCCCGGATCCCCGGTTTTTGTGAACGAAAGCGTTCGACTTCAATGAGGTCGATCCCGGTCCGCAGCAAGGTCATGCCTCCAGCGTTCCCGCGGTGACGCGGACCAGTTTCTCCGGGTCAAGCCATTTCCGGGCTGTTTCCAGAATGATCTCAGGAGTGATCGCATTGATACGTTCGGGCATTCGGAGCAGGTAGTCCAGACCCAAATTGAAAATTTCCATATTCAGCATGAAAGCTGATGTGCCGTTGTTGCTTTCCAGTGAAAGAGGAAGGCTGCCGAGACAGAATGATTTTACGTCATCCAGTTCATCACTGCTTACTTTTTCTGTGGTGAAGCGTTTCAGCTCAGCGGTGATCAGATCCGCTGCCTTTTCCAGGTTGGCAGGATTGACACCCGCTTCAATTGTCCAGCAGCCGCCGTACGACAAAGCTGTGAGCGAGGACCCTGCATAATAAGCCAGACCGTTTTCCTTCCTGACCGCTTTCCCGATCCTGCCCATCATTCCGAATTCTCCGAGGATGCTGTTCCCAAGTACCGCAGGCAAATAATCCCGGGAATGACGCCGGGGACCCATGGTGCCTATGATCAGTGAGAGCTCGCTCTTTTCCGGGATCTCGATATGTTCGGAAATGCTGTGATCCGGTGCGGATACCGCCGGAAAAAAGTCTTCAATACGAATTATTTCCCGGCTTTTGTGCCAGCTTCCGATCTGGCGTTCACACTCTTCCAGTATTTTTTCTGCGGGGATGCCGCCGGAAACGGAGATGATCATATCCTCCGGACCGATGAAGCGCCTGTGAAACGCGAAAAGATCATCACGGGTGATGGAATTGATTTCTTCAATTGTACCAAATTCCGGCCTGCCGTAAGGGGTATCACCGAAGAGCAGCTTGTCAAAACGTTCATCAGCCATGCTTTCCGGATCATGCAGGTGAAGTTCACAGGCGGAAAGGATCCTCTGCCGGTGTATTTCGACCTGATCACCTGGAAAAGAAGGTTCATCCAGGATCTCTTTCATCAGCCCCAGCAGCATTGGCAGATCTTCGGCAAGGCACGCCCCATGCATGGTATAAGCCCGGGGACCGCAGGCTACGCTGAAGGATGCACCCGAGCCCTCGAGTAATTCGCTGAGCTGCAGAAAATCATGGGTCTGTGTTCCCATGTTCAAACAGTTTGCAGCAAAACCTGCCAAACCGGTTTTGTCTGTCGGGTCGAGATAGGAGCCGCAGGGGACAGAAGCATTTATTACTGCCGTCTGGCTGAAAGGATTTTCCCGTGCCAGCAGCGTGATACCGTTGGACAGCTTTTGCCTCAGGATGTTTTCCGGTCCCGGTATATGGTTTTTCCTGTAATCTTTGTTCATATATACCCTTATTTGCTGTAAATTCCGGTGAGACAGTTTTCCGGACGGAAATATGCCGCCGCAAGACGGCAGATATCTTCAATTGTGACTTTTTCCAGATTCTCCAGATAATTGGTATACCAGGATGGATCGGCGAACATGGAGGAATACCCCAGCCAGTAAGCCTGATTGGTGATATTTTCGCAGGAGTAGGCAAACATCGCACGGGCTTGTTTCCGGGCTTTGCTCATCTCTTCTTCAGAGATCCCTCCATGAATGATCGTATCAATTTCCTTATGGACTGTTTCTGTGATCTCAGCGGGATCCTTTCCGGGAAGGACATAGGCGGAGATCGTGTAAATATAAGGATCAATTGTCGTTACGAAACCGCCGCCTATTCCCACCGCCAGACCGCTTTTGACAAGCTTTTGATATAAGCGAGATGTGCGGTTGGCAACGGATCCTTTCCCGAACATGTTCAATGAAGAAGGTCCGGAAAGAATACTGTCAAGGATCGTCAGCGGAAAAATATCCGGATCATTTCCTGCCGGTGCTCTCCAGACCATCTGCATAGCTGTTATGTCACAGGGGCCATGTTCTTCCAGCGGAGCAGCGGCAGAGATCAATCCTTCCGGCTGAATGTCATGTTCCGGTACTTTTCCGGGCGTTATTGATCCATAAGCCTTTTCGATAGAGCGCATCATTTCATCAGTATCGAAATCTCCGGCCAATGTCAGGACTGCGTTGTTCGGTACATAATACTTTCGATAGTGATCATAAAGATCGTCTCTTGTGATTTTGAGCAGGTCTTCTTTCTTCCCGATGATCTCTGTGCCATAGGGGTGATTGGGAAAAGCTGTTCTGCGGATGGCTTTATTCAGCCGGAAGGTGGGTTCATTTTCCTGTCCTTCCAGTTCGGAGATCACCACCATGCGTTCTGATTCCACTTCAGAAGGATCAAAAAGCGAGTTTGTCATCCGGTCAGCTTCCATTTCTATGGCCAACCCGATTTTATCTGCCGGCATGGTCTCGTAAAAAGCTGTCCAGTCAAGGTATGTGAATCCATTCATATGTCCGCCCTGTCTGGAGACGAGGCGATCCAGAGTTTCGGAAGAATACTTCCGCGTCCCCTTGTACTGCATGTGTTCGACCCAATGTGAGATCCCGGTTTTCCCCGGCAGCTCATTTCTGGATCCAACGCGATACCATATCCAGTGACTGATCACCGGTGCTGTATGGATCTCCTTCAGCAGTACAGTTAATCCGTTATCGAGAATGTGTTTTGTATATATCATGTCCATGGTCAATTTCCAGTAAGAATTATAACCGTCTGAAATGAATTTTATCTTTGATTTTTTGCCGGTCTGTGTATATCAGTAAACAAATTGACAGTAAAGTCAGAGCTTCCCCGATGCGCTGTATGGTGGTTTTCCTGTATTGAACTGTGATTTTTCCGCGGGAAAGCCCTTCGCCGGATATATTCACCAATCCCCTGCTGTCCCAACTGACGGGTATTTTCATGACAGTGCCATCTTCTGCGGTGAGGGTCCCCTGATATCCTGTGTAATAGATCAGCGGTACCGAAAAATGAACCGGTCCGTCTTCGTTATTTATCTCATAATCGAAGGAAAAACCAAGCTTCTGCCTTTTGTGTGCCGTTACAGTCAGCGGTTTATCCGACTCCGTGATCAGAACTGTATCGGCATTTTTGCCCGGAAAAGTGTTATCAAGGCCAAGGGGCATGTATTCTCCGCCGCTGACACGGTTGTCCTGCATAACAAATAAGCGTTTGTCAACAGTCCGGTTTTGAACCGATTCCCGCAGCACAGGAAAAGCCGTGCTGAAAAAACAGAAAAGGGTGAGTAAGCACAGCCAGAGCGATGAATTCCGTTCTCTGATAAGCTGTGCAAAATAAATTCCGCCGCTCAGGCTCAGCATTACGCTTGCCGGCAGCAGCAGCCGGTAGGCGAACTGTATCCGGAGCACAAACGGAAGAAACGGCTCCCATTGCCAGGGAAAAGCCCTGGTGCACATCCATATTACGGGAAGGGAGAAAAGAAGCAGAAAATCTGCTGTTTTTACAGATCCCGTCCGTTTATTCCAGAGTGCCGCACCCAGTAACGGCACCAGGAGCAGGCTCCAGCCCGGATAAATGCAATCAGCCTGCCAGGCAAAATTCCATGTTTTAAAGCGGCTGAGAAGATTTTGCACCGGAAAAGCGTAATTTGTAGTGTTCAAAGCGATGCTGCCCTCAAGAACATTATTTATCCGCAAACCGGGGTTTGTGAGACTCTGTTCCAGCATGGGCATCCAGAAAAAAGCCCCAATGCCGGCGACAAGCAGCACAGATTTAAGCAGAGGGATCAATATTTCAGGGCGGCGGATCATTTTCCTGATCTGAGTCAGCAGGAAGAGGAATGTCAGCAGGACGCCAATGACCAGGCTGATAATATGGCAGCTGAAAAGTCCCAGAAAACCGATGGCAAAATACAGCCAGTGCTCCCGGTTTCCAAAGAAAATTTCATAAAGGCCGAGAATAATCAGCGGATAGAAAACCGCAGCCTGGGTCTCACCGACAGCACCCCGGTAATAAACATTACTCAGACGATATGCGGCGAAAGCAAAAAACACAGCTGAAGCGGCGGCAGCGGTACGGTTTTTACTGATTCGAAGTCCAGCATACCATGCAGCAGCGATAGAGAGAAAACTGCAGATCACGAGGAAAACTTTGTACGAAGTCAGAAGATCAAAACCAAGGAGTACCATCAATGCCGGAAAATATAAGAAAGTATCCGGATAATAAAAACCGACACCGTATCCGTAATTATTTAGCCAATAAAGCTGATCCCGAACGGGAAAATATCCTGCCTGCAGGCTGTCCGCCAGTCCGCGGATGCGTGTGATATGGAAAAACATATCTTCGCCGCGGACATAAGAGGAACCATTGAAAAGGGGATAACAGGCTGCCGCAGTGAGACATACCAGCATCAGCAGCGCGATCTCATTTTTTCGCCGGCTGAAAGCGGGAAACAGTTTCCATAAAGTCTCCGGAAAACAGATTCGCAGGATCACCAGCAGAGCTGTGATAATGAGCAGAAGAGAAAGCACCGCGTGTCTGAGGATCGATTCCCTGTAAACGATGTGATCCGCTGTGATGCGGACTCTTTCCAGCCGGAGGGATGAGGTCGTCTGCGGGTCATACCGGATACCGAAACGGATCTGTTTTGTTTCTCCGCTGATATCAAAACTAAAGGAAGGGTTTGTTTCCCCATATGGAAGGTCAGCGGAATAAAAATTGTCCTCATTTCCATCGACCAGCATGATTCCGCTGCCGTATCCTTCGGAACTCAGTTCCAGTGTCAGAATATAGGATCCCGGTTTGAGCGTGAGAGGACCAAGCAGCAAATAATCCCGTTTCGCATCTGTTTCAGGCGTAAATTCGCGCTCCAGCAGCGTATCATACGAGTAGGAAAGCAGGTCCCGGTTGACTATTACCAGGAATACCGCAAGAATTATGGCAGCAGCAGGGATCAACAGTTTCTTTTTCATTCCTGTTTCCGCATATAATAGTGAAAATTGATCAATCCGTTATCAACTCTTCCGACAAAACTTCCCAGGTGATCATATTTTTCAAATTCCGGATATATCTCAGTAGAAGCGGATCTGACAATAACAAAATCAGAACAGCCATCGCGGAGGCAGTTCTCCTGTTCCACACGCAGCTCTGTCAGTCCCGGATTATTGTAGTAAGAGAAATACCGTATGTTTGGAATAATGCCGGTGACGGTTGTCACACCGACGTCATTTTTCATATAATAGAATAAAGTCGGGTTTTTAATACCTGACTGATCAATAACTTCCTTCATCTTATACTGCATCAGATCTTCCTTTTGATATTCCAGAAAAGGCAAATTTTCAGAACGAAGACTAACTCCAAATAAGCAGAAAATCAGCATTAGACAAAAAGATGTTGAAACCTGTTTCAGCGGGTGCCGGGCAATACAGCTGCCTGCGGGATACAATCCGAAAGTACCAAAGATACTGAAGATCAGACTGTAATACGGATAGAATCTTCCGATAGAATAGACAGTGCTGAACAATACAATGAAAGTAACCAGGAGCAATGATAAGATTTTCCATTGCCGATGTATCACGGTCCATAACAAACCTGCCAGGAACAGGATGAAGACGATTCCATTACTGGTGATGATATTGTATAAGCCGGAAGAAATCTTTTCTGTAATGGACAAATCGCTTTTCCCGTAAGTAAACAGGTTGTCATAGAAATAACATCTCATCCAATAACTCAGTGAAGAGTTTACTCCGAAGTATATCACAATCGGAATTGTTGTGATCAGTACACCTGTGAAAATCCACCCTGTTCCCTGAAGCAGCTGTAAAAACTTCTTTTCTTTCACAGAAATGAAAAGCATAACAAGGTACCATCCCAGATAAAACCCGATCAATGAATATTTTGACCAGAATATGCATGCCGCGGTGATACCGATTTTCAGATAATCTTTATTTGTCAGAGAAACTCCGGTTTTTATTGATTTGACTGCTGTATACAGTGCATATGCCAAAAATGGCAGAGCAAATTCCTCTGCTGAATCTCCTGCCTGTAACGCTCCGCTGCTGTAAACAGCAAAGGCAAGAAACGGAATAAAAACAAAAATATCCCCTGAGTAATACAGCCTTACCGTTTTATAAGCAATGGTCAGGAATGCAAAACAGAAGAGAATTTCAAGGATCCACATTCCCAGAAAGCTTTTAAAGGATATTGCCGCACCTATTGTATGCAGGAACAGGAGCAAAGGCCCTTTATGCTCATAAAGATCCCTGTAGGGAACATAACCCTTCAAAACTGACTTACCGACAGTGAACATCGTATTGGGGTCGATCCAGTCATTAAACGGATAAACAGGCGAGCATCTTGAATTGAGTGTAACTGTCAGGAAGGCTGTGAGAAAAATATACAGCCTGATCTGTATTTCAGGACAGTTATAATCCCCTGTGTCGGTAAAGCGCCCTAAGAGATCCATAACCAGTTTCAGCAGATAATCTATACCGATAACTGCGAGCAGTGAGAGAAATAATGCGATAATAATGCAGCTCTGTCTTGGCGGTTTGTTCAAGAAAGATGATAACATTTCGAGCCGGCCGGAAGTACTCCAGCTATGGAAAAAAAAGACGGCAAGTGCAAGGCAGATGAAAATTGTCGGAAAAGGGTAACGGACAGCAAGGCTGATCCTTTTCCGTCCGCGTTCAAGAAAAATCGCGGCGGAGCATATCAGAAAATATAAAGCAATGCTGATGATCAGGTTTTGTTTACCCTTTCCGATCAGCAGCAGAAATACCGGCAGTTCTATCAAAAATACTCTCATTTTTCCCCTGTTTCCGCATAAAATAGTGATAATTCGCATAACCCCAATCTGTTGTTCCCTCAAAGCTTCCCAGATGGTCATATAAATCAAATTCCGGGTAGTCTTCTGTGGTACCGGATCTTGTGATTATAAAATCGGAACATCCTTCCCGGATACATCTGTCCTGTTCCATGTCCGCGGCTGCTAATGCTTTATTATTGTAGGAACAAAAGTAACGCAGATTCGGTATGATCCCGGTTACTGTTGTTATTCCCGCGTCGTACTTCCTGTAATAAAAAAGCGTCGGGTTTTCTATTCCGGAATTTTCGATTACTGATTTCATCTTAAACTGCATCAGATCTTCCCTTTCATTTTCCAAAAACGGCAGATTATATGAAAAAGTGCTTACTAAAAATAAACAGAACAGTAAAATGACCGGGGCGGCGGTATATGAATATTTATTTATAATATCAGGGAATGCTTTCATATGCTGTACGACATCGATCAGGAAGAACAGCCCGAAAACCGAAAAAACGCTGAAGATCAGACTGTAATAAGGGTAGAATCTTCCGATAGAGTAAACCGATAAAAAGAGCCCGATAAAAGTGGATAAAAGAAGACCGAATAATTTCCATTGCCGGCGCGAAACTGCAAAAACAAATCCCAGTACAGCAAGGATCAAAGAAAGCCCGTTTGTCTCAAAAAGACTTGCTAAGCCTGAACTGATCTTCCGGAATATCCCGATATCCGTAATCGTGTATGTGAAAAGATTATTATAAAAATATGCTTCCCAAAGCGAACCCAGCGATGATTTTGCGGCAAAGTAAAGAATAACAGGAAGTGAGGAGATGATGACACCCGAAAGGATAAACAGACCGCCGCGGATAAGCTCCGTCAGTTTTTTCTCAATTATCGCGTATATGAATAAAATCATTATCCATCCGAGATAAAAACCAAGCATCGAATATTTTATCCAGAAAACGCAGCCGGATGTGATCCCAATCCAGAAATAATCCTTCTTTGAAAGACGAGTTCCATTCCGGAAGGCCTTACAGACAAGATATAATCCCAGGGATAAAAGCGGAAGACAAAATTCTTCTGCCGAATCTCCTGCACGGAATGAGTAACTGCTGTAAACGGCAAAAGCAAGTACCGGAATGATCATAAATGAATTTTCGGGAAAAAACAGGGAGGCTGTTTTGTAAGCTATCACCAGAAACAGACAGCAAAAAAGGATCTCAAGTATCCACATGCCGACAAAGCTTTTGAAAGAAACGGCAGCTCCGAATGTATGAAAAAAGAGCAGCAGAGGTCCTTTTTGTTCGTAGAGATCACGATAGGGGACAAAACCTTTCAAAACACCTTTCCCTACGGTGAACATAGCATTGGGATCAAACCAGTCATTGAGGGGATAAACCGGTGAACATTTTGAGTTGAGCGTTATCGTAAAGAAGGAAGTCAGAAAAATATAAAGCCGGATCCGGCGGGAAGAAAAGGACAAAGCCTCGTTTCCGGAATGTTTTCTGAATACTTCCAAAATGATTTTCAGCAGATAATCAACGCCAAAAACCGACAATACCGCGAGAAACGAGGCCAGAATTACACAGCTTTGCCGGGGTGGTTTATTTATTAAACGTGACAGGGAAAGGATCCTGCCGGATGAATTCCAATTCCGATAGAAATAAATTCCAAGGACAGTGCAGATCAATATCGTCAAAACAGGATATCGTACTGACAGACCGGTTTTTTGACCTTTCCTCTGTATCAAAAGAATGACAGCACAGGTCAGAATATATAAAACAATGCTGATGATCAGGTGTTTCTGACCTTTCCCGGTCAGCAGCAGAAAAACCGGCAGTTCTATCAGAAAAATTATCATTTTGTTTTCAAAAGCTTTATCATCACGATCCATTTGATATTCCTGAATTAATTTACTTAAATCTGACAGTAATTATTTCGGCGAATAAGACGAAAGAATAAGGGATTCTTACCAAACAGGGAATTGTGCACCTGTGCACAAGATATTGCTGATTTCCGGGAGCCTGCAGCCCCCATACCCCCGCTGTATATTTGAGCTCTTTTTCTGACTCAACCGTAAAATACGGTGGTTACCTGTTGTCAATGTTCCTGCCTTTCCTGACATACATGTTGTATTTTAACTGTTAAGTTAAAGTTTATTTATATAGATGTTATTTTACCTTAGTCATTTGATATGCCTGATCTGTAAAAATGAAAATTTTGGGAAAAAAGCAGAAAAACAGGAGTGGAAAACCTGATATAATTGAGATGATTCAGTCCATATCATGTTTGAGAAAGGCTGCCTGCAATGAACAAAATACGGCTCATTATTTTTGGTATATTGACTCTGATGGTTTTCCTCCTCCCGACAGTCGTCTCGGCTCAAATGAATATACCGGCAAAAGGATCACTGAAATCATCAGGTGACGGTCTATGGAATTATTACAAAGGAAAGACCAAAACCACAGTAAAGCGGAATGCGCCAATGTTTGAAAAGCTTTCCGACAACAATTACCTGCTTGATTACGCAAAAATAAAAGGCGTTGAAATATACCTTTCGGCTGAATTCAAAGATAACAGGCTGGCGACACTGCAGATAACCACACCTTTCCCGGAATACAAATCCTGCAGCAAGGATACGAAAGATATATCGCGTGGCTTTTCAGAGGTCGGTTATGCCCTGATGGGTATACAATTTGATAAAAAGCAGTGCTCTCAGCAAAAAGGCAGCGGGACTCCCTATTTCTGCACCGCTGAAGACTTCGCCTGTGTCTACCGGCTCTGTCCCGGTGAAACCTGGGCGCTTGCCTGCAGTGTTATCAGGTGAGCAGCGAAAACCGACCGGAGGCTGTATTTCAGTCCGCACCTTTTTTCCGTTGATTACCGCCTGTTTTCAATGTCCTTCTGCTTTCTCTGTCTCCGGTCGTTTAATGTCGTATAATATATTTCTATGAGCCAGATAATCAAAGCAGACTTTCATGTTCACGGTATAGCATCCAAAGATTCTCTCTCTAAAGGTGAAGATCTTGTCACTCGGGCGAAACAGCTGGGACTCGGCAAGCTGATCCTCACTGACCACAACACAACCGCCGGAACTGTTGAACTGCAGCGGGCTTATCCGGAATATGTTATTGCGGGTGAAGAGATCCTTACCACAAAAGGTGAGATCCTGGCAATCTTTGTCAGGGAGGAGGTCCCAAAAGGTCTCGAACCGATCGAGGCTTTCAAACGGCTGAAGGATCAGGATGCTTTTATTTCACTGTCCCATCCTTATGCTTATATGCGGCATGGCTGGACAGAAGCGGAAATGGAAGAATACCTTCCGTATCTTGATGCGATCGAGATCGCCAATGCGCGCAATCTTCCGGAGATGAACCGTTCCGCAGCAAGGTTCGCGGGAGAACATGGTCTGCCCGGTACCGCGGGATCCGACGCCCATGGCGTCAGTGAACTTGGAGCGATGTGCCTGCAGCTGCCGGATTTCCATAACAGTGAAGAGCTTCGGGTTTCGATCCGCTCCGCGGAAGTTCTCGGAAAAGAATCTTCCCCGTGGGTCCGTTATTATTCCCGCAGTGCGGTTTTTCTGAAAGCGGTGCACCGCAGATTGGGCATAAAATTATACTGATTTATATCAGCCGGCGGTGAGTATAAGCTGCCGAAGGAAAAACAATGCTTGAATTATTCCATTTCCTCGTTGATTACCAGATCTGGATCTACGTGGTCCTGGGCGTTCTCGCATTAATCTATCTGATCCGCGTCATCAGCGCTGCCCGCGAACGATATGCAACGATTTTCGGTCTTGAGCGTGAAGATGCCCAGCGGCGGCTGAATTCGGCGCTTGCGATTTTTATCCTTCTCATCCTTTTGATCGGTGCCGAGTTCGTACTGGTGACCTTTGTTATCCCGGAATGGCCGCTGGTGATGATGACTCCTGTTCCCCAGACTGCTTCTGAAACTGCGGAAGAAGAAATGCCCATGATCACCAATTCCGCTGCCGGAGGCGGTCTGACGATCGTTTCCACACCGGAAGGCGCGGTCGGCGGGAACTCTCCTGCAATAGCAGCTTTATCTTCCGGCTGTATCGCCGGTCAGCTGGAATGGCAGGCACCGTCCACCGGTGATGTGATCAAAGGTATCTATTCGCTTGAGGCTACAGTAAATGTAAAAGATATGGCTTTTTACAACTGGGCCTTTTCGCCTGTGGAAGACCAGCAGAACTGGCAGACGCTTTCTGCAGGGAACCTTCCGGTCCTTGAAGGAGAACTTGGCCTTTGGGCTACGACACAGGTGGCGAACGGCGACTATGTACTGCGCATCACCGTCTATGATCTTAACAATCAGCAGCTCCCTCCCTGTGATGTATATATCCGTGTTCTCAACGAAGAATGATCTGATCCTTAATTTTAAGGAACGCTGATTATTGACTGTCTCGTAAAAAATGAGTCGATGCAACCTGTTCTGTTGACTCAAAATGAGTCAACGAAAACAGGTCACTTCGACTCAAACTGAGTTAATCAGCGCTTCCTTAAGGAACGTTGATTTGCGGCCGTTCCATGGAGAATGAGTCAACAGAACCGGTCACTTCGGCTCAAACTGAATGAACCGGTATTTTCATAAACGAAAAAAATGAGTAACTGTACAGTAACTAATACCAAAAAGCAATTTTCCTGCGAAAGCGAGAGGACAGTTCCCTCCTACGTCAGGAACCGTCCCCGGCAAGTTCTGAACAGATACAAAATTGATATTAATAGTCTTTTTGTCCGGCGAGCCAGCTGAGGGTCTCTTCTTCACCGCGGTCAGCGAACATGTGCAGGACTTTCAGGGCAAAGGCTTTTGTTTCGGGGTGAAGCTTGTAGTAGGATTCATGTTTCGTAAAGTATTGAAGCGGATAATGGGACTGCCAGGTGGAGCGGTTATAGGTTTTTCCGGCACTCAGCCAGTCACAGAGCATTTCTTTAAGGTAATTCATCGGCATTTTTACGTAATATTCAGAGCCATCGTCCCGGAACTCGACCCAGTATTCCCAGTGGTGTTTGTTGCGCGCCTTGTGGTGCAGCCAGGCTTCGGAATAGCCCTTTTCCCGCCGTTCAGCCCCGATAGGCGAGGATGTCCCCTGAAAGTGCTGTACTGACGGGATAAACTCGGCCGGAGTGAATTTGCTGAGGTCATGGGTAAGGCCCTGCAGCGGGATGCCGACCCTGCAGCAGAATTTGAATACCATATAACGGTGTGTGATTACATTGTTGAGATGTCCGAAAAAATTTTGTATGTTCATGAGTTGATTATAATACCTTGAAAAAATTATTATTAATATTTGACAGCGTAAAAGGGTCTCCAATCGTTCCTGATGTTATTTGCCTCAGGTTTTACCTGACAGGTAATTATCACAGTATCAGAAGGCTACAGGGAATTCTTGTCCATATAACCTGCAACCTATCCATTATTCCCTGCTTTTGAGTATAATCGTATTATGAATAAACTGTTTTTCAACCGGGAGAATTGTCATGTCTTACACTTCCTTTGAAATGATGCGGCAGAAGAATCTTGCCGATTATGGTATCAAAAACCAGCCTGCAGAACCTTATCTGAGCAGGGCAGAGGGTAACGGGAACGACCTGAAATCCGCGGCACTGCGCTTTATCCATAACCGCTGTGAAGAGCTGAACTTCAGCCGGAAAATTGAAGCGGAGGAGAATGAAACCGGAACGGTAAAGGGGACAAGCGCCAAAAAATGTCAGATCCCTTACAATATGCAGATGGATATCAACCGTCTGTGCCTGGAGCGGCGGCTGGAAATATTCATTGATTCCGGTGTGGCTGATGATGCTTATGATGTTTATTACTGTTATCTGGAGATGTTTTTCGGCCGTTATGGCAAATCCAAGAAAATGGTGGAGCTTCTTTCCGAGTTCGAGGCAAACGGCAGTTCGCTGCTGATGAAACACCGGGACCATTATTCCCACTCAGTGTATGTTTTTACGCTGGGACTGGCGATTTATGAAACCAATGAAAATTACCGCAGAACTTTCAAGAAGCACTATGGTTTCAGTACGGATGAAAGTGACGCGGAGCAGGATCATAAGGCAGCCAATCTGTTCCTTGAATTCTGGGGATTGACAGCACTGTTTCATGATATCGGGTATCCTTTTGAGCTTCCTTTTGAACAGTCTATCTCTTATTACGAGGTGGAAGGAGAAAAACGCGGGGAAGGGAAGCCTTATCTGGCTTACCGTGATATTGATAAGCTTGTCTGTCTGAGTACAAAAGAGCAGGTTCATCTGCGAAAGGTGTTCGGACGGACTTTTAACACCCTGGAGGAATTATTTGCCTGGGGCGTCACTGAAAAACTGGGCATGAAGTATGGTTTTACAGAAGGTTATCTTCTGGAAAAGATCCATAACAAACCGCTGCGCCCGGATTCTTTCGGCTATTTTATGGATCATGCCTATTTCAGTGCGGTGCGGCTCTATCATGAGATCATCAAGGATCCGGATGATCCCGGAAAGATCAAACCGGAAATCATCGGCAGAGATCATCTGGACGCGTTCACTGCCATCCTGCTGCATAACAGCCTGTATAAATTCGCGGTCGCCTTTTATAAGACGGATGACAACCCGCTCCCGATGGATCTGCATCCGCTGGCTTTTCTGCTGATGCTTTGTGATGAACTGCAATGCTGGGACCGGACTGCCTATGGACGCAATTCCCGTATTGAACTTCATCCGATGGATGTTGATTTTGATTTCAGCAATAATGCGGTTTGCGCGGTTTATCATTTTGATAAAAGTGAGCAGGACCGGATCGATGAGTATAACCTTCAATATCAGGAGTGGATCAGTAACGGGAGCCCCAAAGGTGCTGAACCCCGTCTGAAGGATTACAGCGATATGGCTGCACCTGCCCAGCGGTTTGCCGGTGATATCAGACGGATCATTGATACATCTCTTATCCCGCTGACCGTGACGCAGGATATGGAGCTTGTAGACCGCAGCAACAAACATACCTATCTTTCCAATTCCAATTTCCTCCATTTGTTTGATTTCGCTGTTGCATTGAATGCCCGCTATACTCACAAGGGTGAGGAGATGACGATCCCGACGAAGGTCCTTGAGGGTGAGTTTGAACATCTGTCCCTGGAATATCAGCTTTCCAATATCAACCAGGCCAAGAAGTTTGGCATGTATTTGAATTCGCTGGGCTGCTTTTTCACGGATAAGCCGGTGGATTATGATATGGTGAAGGAATTTCTCCCGGATCAGATGGAAATTATCGGGCCGATGGAGCATGACCGCTGGGTGAGGGAACATATAGAGATGGGCTGGACCGCAGGAAATGTTTATGAAACTCTGCCGGAAGAGAAGCTCAATACCGCGGCGGGTGTGCCGGTCAGTGAAGCCCGGGCGATGCTGCGTGAACAGCTGAGGATGCATAAACTGACGATGGCCGGCAACCCGACCGAGGATGAGGTGTTTGCTCACTATGAAGGGCTGCCGGATGTTGAAAAGGATAAAGACGTTGAACCCTTCAACAGCATGCTGAAACTGATCCGTCGGTTTGACGGGCTGCGGATCTATCACCTGAATGAAGAGATCCTGCGCGGAGCATCGATCGGAAGGATCTCCAGGCGCGGATTGAAATTGTTTATCAATACGGTTCAGGAAGTGAGAGAAGAACTGAATATCCAAGGGAAAATGACAGCGAAAGAGTATCGCACGCTGCTGCAGCGGCTGCTGGATAATTTGTAGAAATTCTCCTGATCGGAATTAAGTGCTGAGGGTGCCGGATGTGCCGCGCTGATTTTGCGGCAGTTTATCCGGCACTCTGCTATAAGAGCTCACTTTGCATTCCGGAGGGTATGCTCCGCAAGACGCGGGATCGAAAGTTCGTGTGTTTGCGAAAGACGCAGCCCGCGCCTGATTTCCGGGGGCCTGCGGCCCCCATACCCCCGCTGTGTTATCGGGCTTTTTTTTGATTCATCCGAAAATACGGCGGGTACCTTTTTTCTAAAACGAGGGCAGGACGGAGAATTTTTTCTCACCATCCTTCAGCGGAATTTCGCGGATATCGCACTCTGTTATAAGGATGGGCGGACGGGATTTGAGCCTGTCCACCAGCTTCTGCAGGTCAGCGGCAGATCCCTGTGCTTCCATTTCCACACGGCCATCTTCTTTGTTGCGGACCCAACCGGTCAGGCCGAGCCCCGCGGCGAAGATCTGCGCCGCGAAGCGGAATCCGACGCCCTGAACACGTCCGTCAAAGAAAATATGCCAGCGTTCTGTGTTTTCTGCCATATGCTCCCTCTCAATCCTTCATGCGATTGAAGCATTCGTCACAAAGTCCGAACGAGTTGGTAACAGGGAGCTCTTTGCCGCAGCGGCGGCAGGTGCGGATGTAGTCACCTTTCGGGGCGGTGAGCAGGCGGGTGATCTGGCGGATCACGTCCCGGCGGAAGCCTTCACAGCGGTCTTCGCGGCCGAACCGGCGGCAGAAGTGATGATAAAGGTCGAGTGCCCGGTATTGGGTCTCGCATTTTTCGAGAGAAGTCATACCGAAATTAGGAATCGGGATCTCTTCGCCCTGTGCGATGGCGGCTGCGCATTTGACCCAGTAATCGACGATGGCCAGGTTACCTGTATCGACAGGGAGGGTGATGAGTTTGTACATCAGTTCCTTTTCCACGCGGATGCGCTTGGACGGGAAGGATTTCAGCAGCATCAGGGAGTCGCTCATGTCTTCGCGATCGTACCAGTCCTCCTGAGGCAGGTGCTGCCATTCTTCCAGCAGACCGCGGAGGGAGAACTCGGATTCAATGGCTTCCTGACCCGGGAAGGCGATGCGGTAACGCCAGATGGGCGGCGGCGTTCCCTGCAGGGCATGGTTCACCGGTTCCATTTCTCCGATGGCGGTGACTTCGCCGATGTCAAACATGCCGTAACGTCCGGCGCGTCCGGCGATCTGAAGGATCTCGGTGTGGGTGAGCGCACGGACACGGGTGCCGTCGAACTTGCGCAGTTCAGAGAAAACGATGCGGCGGATCGGCAGGGAAATGCCCATGCCGATGGCGTCTGTCGCAACGACGACATCGCACTGACCAGTGGTGTATTTATAAACTTCAGAGCGGCGCGCTTCCGGGGGCAGGGAGCCGTAGATCACGGCAGGATGAAAACCGCGCTGTTCCAGTGCTCCGGCGATCCCGAGGACTCCGCGGCGGGAAAAAGCGATGATGGCATCATGGACCCGAATACCGCTCAATCCTTCCAGCGCAGGGACTGCGCGCAGCGGTGCGAGCCGTTCGTGGCGCATGATCTCAAAATCCGAGCCGGTGAGTTTTACCAGCTCGCAGATCAGTTCTTCCGCTTCCGGTGCAAGGCAGACATGGACGTTTTCGGCGTCAATGCGGCAGAGTGCGTCCAGCCAGCGGGAGCCGCGGTCGGGGTCGGCGATCATCTGAGCCTCATCGATCACGGCTATTTTATAGCGTGGGCGGAAGTCTGCCATTTCGATGGTGGAGGCAGTGATGGCGGATCCTGCAACCGGGATGCTTTCTTCACCGGTGAGCAGTGAGCAGGGACAATTATCGGCGTTCAGTTTGTCGAAGACTTCCAGCGCCAGCAAACGCAGCGGTCCGAGATAGGCACCATTGCCGGCTTTTTTGAGCTCCTGCAGTGCGGTGTAGGTTTTTCCGGAGTTGGTCGGGCCGATGTGCAGGATGAAATGCCGGGACAGCCGGCGGGCATATTCAAATTTGCGGTCAGGGGTGAACTGGGATATAAAGGCGGCACGCTGGGCACGCCGGCGGTTGTCGCGTTCGAGCTGTCTGGCGATCCGTTCTTTTTCCGCTCTCAGTTCCTTATCGGTTTCGCATATATTTATAACCTTACGCCGCGGCCATGCGAGGGTGCCATGATGTCCGGGAACAAGCCCGTTTTCCAGCGGGGGCAGATACTGGACGATCATGACGTCTGTCAGCCAGGGATAGCGGCGTTTCAATTCGCGTTTTGTAATGTACGGTCGTTCTCTTTTCATTTGTTTTACAGTCCTTATAATAACCGGGTTAATGATAACCGAAAAGTTAAGGGTTCATTGTGTAAAGTGAATACGGGGCAGTCGGCAGGCAGCAGGCAGGATATAATTTTTTTTTCAAAAATCAGTGGTATGATGAATATGGAGTCTGATCATGATTTTATGGATCTTTGCAGGTTTGATTTCGGGGTTTATTAAAGGCCTTTGCGGTGTGGGGGATGCCCCTGTTTTTACTTCACTCATGTCCTTTGCGGAGGATCATGTGGATATCTCGCCGGTGTGTCTGCTGACGAGCCTGCCGTCAAATTTGTATATCTCCTGGAAAAACCGAAAATCGCTGCAGACACGTATATGGCTGCCGATGGCGCTGCTGCTTATTGCAGGGACTATTCCCGGCACGCTTCTGCTGAAAAATACAGACACAAAAACGCTGAAGCTCTGCTTTGGGTTTTTTATCACCCTGATCGGGATCATTATGCTCTATAATGAGGTTGGCGGGAGGAAGATGAAGCCATCGAAGGTGCTGCTGCTGACGATAGGGATCCTCGCCGGCGTGAGCAGCGGGCTGTTTGGCGTAGGAGTGCTGCTGATCGTTTACATCAGCCTGACAACGAATGATATGAGCTCTTTCAAGGGAAATATCTGCGCGATTTTTTTTGCGGAAAATTTTGTCCGGCTTTTGATGTACATCTTCCTTGGCTTATTCACGCCGAACGTGCTGAAGATCGCGGCGATCGTCCTCCCATTTGTCTGGACCGGTCTGTTCCTGGGACAGAAGGCGTCTTCCTTCCTCGATGAACGCAGGGCAAAGATCGTTGTCATGTCCATGCTGATTGTCTCCGGTCTGACGATCATTATCTCAAATATATAAATAAGCGACAGGCGGTATAAGCACAGGAAGGTTCCGTGTGTGAATTCGCTGATAAATTTTCTTCCGGATTCGGAAAAGCGATTTCATTCGGGAAAATTCCCTGATGGTGGGAATTTTCTGTTTATTCAGATCATAACCGTGATAAGTAATCCCACCCCCGCCTTTTCCGGATACCGCATCGGTCTGATATGATTTTCGGGGAACAATTTTCATTTATTTCATTTTTATAAGATTTTCGCATATATCGTTTATAATAAATAAACAGGCGGTTTGTTACGGTTTATTCAGATACCGCATATTAATTGTAATAATACATAAAGGTTGGTTCTGGAAAATTTTTTGACTGTTTTTTCATAATATCGGGGAAAATCAGATAATATGAGCGGGGATGAGGCAAGACTGATATCGACAGGACGGGATGGTCAGGAATATCTTATTGACCGGACACCTTTTTTAATCGGACGGAAAAGCAGCGCGAATCTTTTCATTTCCAGTGCCAGCGTTTCCCGTGAGCATGCCGTTATTGAAAAGCGGAACGACGATTATTTTATCCATGATGCAGGAAGTACGAACGGAACACTGCTGAACCGGAAACGTATTGGCGGTGACCCGGTGAAATTGTATGATGACGACGTGATCACGATCAACCGCGATCATGAGTATGTATTTGCCATGCCGGGCAGAACCATGCCTATTCTTGATGATCTTTATGCATACGGTCTTGAAATTGATGAAATGGCCTATCAGATTTTTGTCGATGGAGTAGAGATCTCTCCGGATAAACGCGGATATCAGCTGCTGAGCCTTTTGGCGGAGCAGCCCGGGAAGATATATACCTATGCTGAAATTGCAGAGAGGATCTATCCTGAGGACCGGGATCCGGAGTCCCAGCGCAAGCGAATCCAGGCGGCAAAAAATGATCTTTCGAAGAAGCTGAAAACTCTTGGAGTCGGAAGAATTCTTATCAAAAGTAAAAATGGTGTGGGGTATCAGTTAAGCAGAGAATGATTTCCTGAAAAAATCCTGAAAAAATCCCTGTTTTTTCTAAAAAAACTACTGTTTTTTTTCAGGTATGCAGTAATAAAATAAAAAATATAAAAAAATGGTTCGGAGGTTCCTATGAAAAAAAGATGT
This sequence comes from uncultured Chloroflexota bacterium, assembly GCA_902774215.1. GTDB lineage: Bacteria > Chloroflexota > Anaerolineae > Anaerolineales > Anaerolineaceae > Flexilinea. The sequence continues at coordinate 9,148 of CACYHU010000055.1, read as the reverse complement.
GTGCTGTTGTTGATTGTCCTGACAATCATTCTGAGTTGTATGCCGGCAAAGGCGCAGGCTGCGGATAATTCGGAAATATATGATATCGTCAGTAAAAGCGTTGTGCGGATCCTAAATACATATCAGAAGCCCGGGGAAAACGATACGACAGAATATCGCGGTTCCGGTTTTTTTATCAATGAAAACCAGATCGTAACGAACCATCACGTTGTCAATTCCTATGGTTACGATATCAAGAATCCTGAATGGTTCAAAACAGTGGAAAACCGTATTGTCCGGGTTTATTATTCCGAGATTTCCGCCGATTATGTTGAAGGTACTGTTGTGGCGGACTGGCCGGATGTTGACCTCGCGGTCATTCAGATTCAGACAGAATATGCAAAAAGGGTGCCGCTCACTCTGCTGGATGCGAGTAAAATCAAACCGCTTATGCAAGTCTGGGCAACCGGTTTTCCGGCTGTGAATTCCGAACGTGATGTAATTTCCAGCAATGTTCTGACGGTGACGCAGGGGATTATCACGAAAATCACTCCTACCGCTCATCTGGCGGATGACAGTACACCTTATGTGGAATTGGGGGTTGATGCTATCATCAATGAAGGTGCCTCCGGTGGTCCGATTGTGGATGAACACGGACATGTGGTCGGTATCAACGATCTCCGCATTATCGATGAAGACAATAATCAGGCCTGGTTCGGCATTCAGGTCAATGAATTAATGACCCGTCTGGATTCCAGAGGCTTCTCTTACCGGAAAACAGATCACAGAAGTGCGCCAATCGTAGTTGAAACGCCGTCAAAAGTCGGTCCGACCCTTACCCCGGTGATTACAATGGGGCCGGGTGGCAATTCCGGATCTTTTCCATGGCTCTGGGTCGTGATCGGTGTCCTTGGATTAGCGGTTATCGTGATGCTGATCGTTTTGCTGACAGGCAAAGGCGGTTCAGGCGGCAAAGGCAGTAAAGGCGGTTCAGGCGGCGGCAGCAGCAGAACCTCCGGCAGTCCATCCGTGCAGGGTATGTCCGGGAAGTTCCAGGGAATAAGTAAACCGCTGAGTATGGAAAAGGACTGCGTTTTCGGTAAGGACCCGGATTGTACATTTCGTTTCGAGGATAAAACCATCAGCAGCAGACACTGCCGGATCCATTACAGCAAGAGCAACCAGCGTTTTGTTGTCCAGGATCTTGGTTCCACCAACGGTACGATTATCGTTCGCGGCAGGCAGCAGTCGAAGGTTCCTACGGATTCCGCAATTGCCCTGCGTGATGGAGACATGATCTACATTGTAGATAAAGGAAATGCATTCAAAGTAAATTTATGAAGACGAAAGTTTTGACGCTAACAATTCTTCTGACACTGTTTTGCTGCTGTGCCTGGTACCAGCTTCCGCCCGATCCGGGCCCGGTATCACAACTTCAGACGCAGACGCCAACGTCAGAGACCGGGATACTGCCGGACCTGATACCTGTTTCAGGACAAACGGATGCTCCGGCTGCTGCCGAGGCGGAAGAAGTGTCTGATGAAACAGAAGGTGCTTTGCTGTCAGCGGAATCGGATGCAAAAGGCGCGGATGCGGATGCGCATTCTTCTGATACGGCTGAGCCCGGAACTGCACAGGTTTCCGATATAATCGGTCCTGATGCCGTCCGGTCATCAGATTCGGCTGAAGGGGATATGAATAAACCCGGGAGTGATCAGCTGCAAACCGGCCAAAACACAGAGAAGGAAAATGTTAATCCGACGCTTATTCCGACTGTCCTCAGTCCTGAGCCGACGCCAACGGAAACTGAGGAAAAGACCGGGAAATCAGGCAGCGGATTTGCAAAAGCCATTCTGGTACTCATATGTGCGGCAGCAGTGGGTGTCGGCGGTTTGAGTGCGTTCAATCTTTACAAAAACAGGAAAAATGTGAATAATTCAAAACAACGGCCTTACCGGTCCAAAGAATCTGTAACCACCGTAGTGATCACGAGAACAGGTCCATATGTTTGTGCCGGCTGTGTCGGTCAGGGTAAAAGGAATTACCAGGAAGATTCATACTGGTATGGAACTGAAATCGGACCGGAACGGGCTGTATGTGTCATGATCGCGGATGGTATGGGCGGCATGGACAACGGTGCTGAATCTTCCAGCATTGCTGCTAAAAGATTTGACGCGGCAGTTCCTCAAATTGAAACCGACAGGGATATTCCTTCCAGGCTTTGGGAATTATGCAGATCCATCAACAGTGAGATCTATTCGGTGAACTCCATGAAAGGCATGAATGGCGGGTCGACACTGGTGAGTGCCTATATTATTGATAACCGCTTATATTGGATCAGCATCGGAGACAGCAGAATTTACCTGCTGCGGGAGGGTGTTTTATCCTCTGTCAGCGAAGAACATGAACTGGAAAGCCGGATGTACGGTGAACTGCTGGAAGACGAAATCGATCTCGAAGAGATCCGTTCCACACCGAACAGTGAACTGCGGAAACTGACATCGAATCTTGGCCGTTCTGAAATACCGCTGATCGATCAGAATTATTCTCCCTACCATTTGAGATGCGGGGATAAGCTTCTGCTGTGTTCAGACGGTGTGAGCGGGACGCTCAGTGAGCAGGAGCTGATCCAGTGCCTTTACAGTCCGGATCCTGAGATCAACTGTAAGCTGATATCGGAGTTGATCGAACATAAGGACAAGCCGCATCAGGATAATTATTCTGCGGTTGTAATTTACTGTGCAACGGAGGAGGGAAAGTGAATATAAACAGCTACTCTTTCGTGTACAGCGGGTCATACAGAGATCCACTGTATGCGGCAGCTGTCCGGAATCCCGGTAATTTTTGGGCTGCAGCATCCGGAATACATGAGGATGACGCTTATGAAGTGATCCACAGGCTGACCGTCCTGGCGGGAAGCAGATGTCCCTCCGCTGATGAAATCGGGGCTTGTGCAGCAGAGTGCAGCACATTGTTCAGCAGAAACCGGACCCGGGTATCGCTGGCAGGTGCTTCTTTCGACGGAAACAGCCTGAACATGTTCAATATCGGGAATGCCAGAATTCTTCTGTTTTCCCGGGGCTATGCCGTTATGCATTCTGACGATCATACAGAAGCATACAGAAGGATGGTGGAGAGCGGAAAACATGGATTCGGTGAGTATGACGAACTGCGCTATATGAATGAATCACGGATTCTGCTCAAAGCGTTGGGTGATCCGGCTTCGAACAGGCTGCAGTTTTATGAGCCCTATCAGCCGAAACACGATGATGCTTTTTTAATCTGCACGGACAATTTCTGGCGCTTTATCAGCGTCGTCGAAATGGAACTGGACTACAGGAAAGCAGCCGGGCCGGAGGAATGGCTGAAGATCATGTCCCGCCGGGTCCTGATGAAGGGCGGCAGACAGCTGGATAATGAAAATTTTGCTGTTTGTGCGGCAATGATCGAATAGAAAATGGTGATAAAGAGGAAGATGCTATGAAAAAGGCTATTATTTGTTTGTCAATTTTGTTGTTGCTGTGCTTTGCGGGCATCTGTTTTGCACAAGATGAGTTCAGGATCTCTGACAGTAATTATGATGAGAAAACGAGAGTATTGTCTCTGTTCCTGAATGATAACCGGCCTAATGCCGGGGCGCCGGCTGCCTTGGCCGGGGCGGCGGTCAATGATACCCCGCTGGAAGATACCGCATTGATGTCACTGGCAGATTCAAAGCTTCCTGTTACTTATTGTTTTGTCGTGGATACATCAAAGACTTCTCTTACTAATCAGGATAGGCTTGCAACTGGACTGGCAGAAGCGCTGTCTAAGAAACATTCCGATGTCCGCGACCGTTTTATTCTGATCTCCTTCAATAAAAGCGGTTCAGAAGTTCTGGGCTCAGGGCTGTATTCCAATTCGCTTTTCAACAAACTGAATTATGAGACGATAGGTGAAGGCGATGCTTCCGCTGCACTGAGTACAGCTGTCCAGGCATTGAACAATGTGAGCACCAACGGAAAAAAGGTCATTGTCCTCATTTCAGACGGCAACTGGAGTTCGGATCCCTATCTTGAACCGGATCAGCTGATCAACTTCATCGAGGATTCCGGTTATCCGGTTTATTCCTGGGGAATGGCTGTTTCTGAAGAAACAGAGCGGGGCAAGAAGTGGTCTTATAATTATGATTATCTTTCACAAATGGAAGATATCAGCAATCTGAGCGGGGGAAATTATATTTCGTATGAGAATAACAGATCTCCGGCAGACAAGTTTTTTAATCATATTATCAAGTCCAGCGTAGTGACCGGTAAGCTTCCGGATACATACAGTCAGGAACCCGGTTTTGCCAATGCATCTGTAAGCCTTCAGCTCCGGAATGGCACTGAAATCATCAGCAGGCAGGCAGTACAACAGATCCTTTTACCGAAAATCGACTCGACAGCGGTTATTGTGCCTGAGACTCCGACTGAGACACCAACTGAGACTCCGACTGAGACTCCGACTGAGACACCAACAGAGACTCCGACTGAGACACCAACAGAGACTCCGACTGAGACACCAACAGAGACTCCGACTGAGACACCAACAGAGACTCCGACTGAGACTCCAACAGAGACTCCGACTGAGACACCAACAGAGACTCCAACTGAGACACCGACAGAGACACCAACAGAGACTCCAACTGAGACTCCAACTGAGACACCGACAGAGACTCCGACTGAGACACCAACAGAGACACCGGATCCAGGTATTTCGGGAAAGCTGGAAAGGCTTCTTGGTGAAAACTGGAAGCTTATCCTGACGGCCGGTGTGTTAGCTGTTGTACTGATGGTCCTGATCATTCTGACCGTTACCAACGGGAAAAAGCCGTTTGAAATAGTGGAAAACGACCCATCCGGTGGCGATGGAACCGAATTGATTGGGGATCCAATAAGAGTGATGCTGACCAGGCTGGATGGTTCGGGATTCAGGGTTTCTGTTGAATTAACGGATGGCATACCCTGCTGGTTTGGCAAAGTCACCACAAATGGCATTTACGGATTGGGCGGTGATAACACGATCTCAAGAAAACATTTCTCACTGACCTATACCTCTGCGGACAGGAAAGTGATCCTGGAGGATAACAAGTCTACGAACGGGACTTATCTTGTATATTCAGATAGGAGAGAACGGATTTACGGGCCTGTACAGCTGCGCGATGGTATGGTGTTCAGCGCTGCGGATAAAGACTTTCGTTTTGAAAAAACCGGTAAGTAGGGAGCATCTCATAAAAAGATAGATACAGTAATACAGGATAATGTAAATCAGATTGAATGGAGGAAAAATGGCTAATATACAATGTCCGAACGGGCATCATTATAATCCTGAGGATAATCCGACCTGTCCTTATTGTGAGCAGGAACGCACCTATGAATGGCCTTCGGCCGATTCGTCAGGTTCGACAGAACCTGTCAGTGGGTTCAGAGGTTTCGGCGGTGGAACGGTTGTGATGAATCCTACCGAAGGTTATTTCGGCAGGAAAGCTGCCAGCGGCGGAACGGTCGTGATCAATTCTCCCGGTGGTAATCCCGGCGGGACCTCCGGCGGCGGTACAGAGCCGATCGATTCCTGGCGAAACAGACCGCCAGCGGGAAGTGACGAATCGAGAACAACACCTGCCTGGGATAAGAAAGAATATCAGCATCAGCCGGTAGTTGGCTGGCTGGTCTGCATTGAAGGACCGGATAAGGGAAAAGATTTCAGTCTGCACGGTGCGAAAAGTTCGATCGGCAGAAGGAATGACAGCTCGATCTGTCTGACGGATCCGAAAATTTCACGGGATGGTTTTCCGGCACTGATCGTTTATGATGACCGCAAAACACATAAATTTTATCTTGCAAGCGGTGACGCCTCAGCCCGCAATAATGTGGAACTGGGTGGTAATATGCTGTTGGGACAGTCCGTTATCAATCCCTATGATGAGATCCGTATTGAGGACACTGTTCTGGTTTTTGTGCCTTTCTGCAGTGATGATTTCTATTGGGACGAAAAAAAGAATGATCAGGTGAGGTGATAAGATGGCTGATCAAATGACAAAATTTGATGCCTCGGGTTTTTCGGAACTGGTTGAAAACAGGTTCAATCAAGGATCGGGAAATGAAGACGAAGGAAAAACAGTGCTGCTGCAAAATGTACCATCAGGCAATAAGGCGGAGCGTAATGATGGATTCAAATGGGAGCGGAGGGACAGAGTAAGAAATGAAGAAGGAGCCCTCACCGAAATAGATCTCCCGGCTACTTTTAAACTGGAACCGACTGTCGGCTGGCTGGTCTGCATTTCCGGCGTGGATAAAGGCCGGTCTTTCCGCCTGGTCAAGGGGAATAATCCGATCGGGCGTCCCGGGAACGGGAAAAAATATGCGGTTGAGCTTACTGACCAGCAGATTTCGCGGAAAGGCGCAGCCGGTGTGATCGTTTATAACGAGAAGGATAATCGGTTTTATATCATGCCGGGAGATCTGACGACCAATATTAACCCTTATCTCAATGATGAGATCCTGCTTTCTCCAAAGCTGCTCACACCCAGATCAGTACTTGAGGTCGCTGATGATGTGCTGATTTTTGTGCCGTTCTGCTGTGATAAATTCGTCTGGCGTTTTAAAACAGAGGAAAAACCTGCGCGGCCTGACTATGATTATCCGGACAGACAGGATGATCTCACGCGGAATCGGGATTTTGATTCAATTCCTCCCCGCAGAAATGATCCGGACGGACAGACGGTAGTATTCTAAACGATCATTCCGGATGATGCCCCGGAACGGGGTATCATCCGGGTTTTCCTGTAAGACCTGAGAGCAGCATGTCAGAATGTGAATTTTGTTTTTGCAGGGACGGAAAGTCCCATTACAGTAAGTGTCCGGTTGTGAATCAATCGAGTGTGGTTCAGCTGAACGGACTTTCCACTGCAGCAACATTGAACAGGGGAAGGTATAAAATCGGCATGGCCCTGAATCATGGCGGTTTCGGCATCACCTATCTTTGCAAAGATTTGGAATATGACCGCCGCGTGGTGATCAAGGAGTTTTTCCCGGACCGGTTTTCTGACCGTGATATACGGCAAAGTAATTCTGTCAGATATCACGGGATCAGCGATGATGCGCTTGGAATGATGCAGGAGCAGTTTTACCGGGAATATGATATTATGACGAAGGCTGCCGGTCCCGGTATTCCGGCGATTTATGATTTTTTCCCTGAAAACAATTCAGCTTATATCGCGATGGATTTTATCGATGGGATCACATTCCGGAAATATCTGCTAAAGCAAAAGGTCCGGCTGCCATGGTGGGAGCTTCGGAAAAAATTTTTTATGCCGCTGATGGAAACGGTTTCACGTATTCACAGGAAAGGCATCCTGCACAGGGATATTTCTCTGGTCAACCTGATGATAACGAAAGAAGAAAAAATCGTTTTGCTGGATTTTGGAGCTGGAAGAGATTTCCATGAACAGGATTCAGCCGGAAATCTGCGCTTTGCAAACAAGATGTATGCCCCCATTGAACAGACTAATCCGGAAAAAGGGTACAGGCAGGGGCCCTGGACGGATATTTTTGCGATGGGAACCGTTTTCTACACGGCTATAACCGGTGAGTACCCGCCTATGGCGCTCGAACGGCCTCAAAAGGCGGTTGAGTCAGCTATGACTTATGTACCGGACCTGCCGGAGGAAGTTGACGATGTTCTGATGAAATCGCTGTTTTATTATCCTCAGCATCGTTTTCGCTCGGTGGAAGAATTCTCGCAAGCGCTTTCCGCAGTTCCGGATCCGCCGAGACCATCGATTTGGGGCCGTTTCTTCAGAAAATTTAAAGAAACTGATATAAAGGGACGGAATTGAAATATCCCTTTTTCTGTACCATGCTCTGCATGGTACGTGTTTTTTCGGTTATATGTCGGCAGGAACTTTGTACCTGATCAGTAATTGATGTGACCGTTCGTAAGAGGGTGAACAGGTCAGGTTCTTTTTTGCCGTTAAGCCGGTGCCCGGATCTGACATTCCCCTGAATTGAACATTCAGCTAAACGGCTGTAAAAACGGAGGAAAAGATGGAACGATGTCCATATTGCTTCAGACAATTGCCGGAGGACGGTGTATGTGAGTGCCGGTATGAGGAAAGTGAGAACGCGCGGATCGAGGAAGCGCTGCATCCCGGGGCTACAAGGCCTTTGACCTGAACATGCAGAAGATCGTTGCCATCAAGGAGTTTTATCCGGACGGGCTGGTCACGCGCGGGAATTTATACAGCGAAAAAACGGGGGAAAAGGTCAGCCGGAGCCAGGTAGTGACGATGTCGGAAAGAAGCGGGGAAACCTACCGGAAAAGCCTGGAGCTGTTTTACCGGGAGGCGATGGCACTGGGAAAGCTGGAACGATTTCCCAATGTAGTGCACGCGCATCATATATTCCGGGAAAACGGGACAGCGTATATCGTGATGCAGTACGTTGAGGGGAAGTCGCTGAAGGCGCTGGTCAATGAGCGGGGCAGGATCCCGGAGGGTGAACTGCTGCCGCTGCTGGATCCGGTGCTGACGGCGCTGGAACGGGTGCATGAGGCGGGGATCCTGCACCGTGATATCGCGCCGGACAACATCATGATCGAAAACGGTGAACCGGTCCTGCTGGATTTCGGTGCGGCACGGGTGGAAGACAGCCACCACAGCTCGCTGGTGGTCGGAAAAAGAGGATATTCTTCACCGGAACAGATGGCAGGGGGTGCCGTAGACCGGCGGTCGGATATATATTCGATAGGGGCGACCTATTATAAAACGCTGAGCGGAATCACACCGCAGGATTCGGCGCTTCGTATGCTGGGCGATAAAGTGGTGCCGCTGAAGGATCTTGGTCTCGGGATCAGTCCCGCGGTCAGTGACGCGGTGATGAAAGCCATGGCGGTCAAACCGGAAGAGCGCTGGGCAAGCGCAGCTGAATTTCAGCAGGCATTGAACGGTAAGCGTCTCCCGGAGGGGAAACATCAAGATATCTGCAAGGCTGCCGGAAACCCGGTGAAAGATGCCACAGCCGGAGGAACAACACAAGCGCAGCGTTTTTCCGGCGGCAGCTCAGAAAATAAGGGCTCGGACGGAAGCAGCAGTAAAAACAGCCGGAAAATCGAAGGAAAATCACAATCTGAACAGAAGAGGACTCCGAAA
>CACYHU010000054.1 GCA_902774215.1 uncultured Chloroflexota bacterium | reverse complement strand
ATTATCTGAATACCAGTAACCTTTGAAATCCATGCACCACACATCGTTAGGTCCTTCTGCCTGTATCATTTTCCGAAATATATTTCCATTCGTTTCCGGATTGACTTTTTTTATCTTTACTTTTTTTGTAAGTTTTGCTTTGTCAAGTATTCGTTTAATGCTGCTTTCCGAAGGTACTTCTTTCAATTCTTTTTGTAGTAGAACCAATATTTTTTTTGGTCCCCAGTATGGATGCGCCATCCGGATTTGTATGATTTTTATAACTGTGTCTTCATCTAATTGCTTCGGTGACTGTTTTGGCCTCCTGGACATATCTGCCAACCCGCTGATTCCTTTTTCCATAAACCGTTTTTTCCATTTGTAGCCGGTTTTTTCACTGATTCCATATTCTCGACATAGATGCCGGAATGGTTTTTCTGCTCTCAGCGCTTTTTGTAAAAACTCTTCTCGCAGATCCATAACGCTTTTTCCTTCCCATGGCATAAAACACCTCCTGCTTGTGTCTTATGCATTAGTTTAAAGTAAAAGTCTTACCTATGTCCTGAACCTGCCCTTACCTATGTCTTGAACTTTTCTATTACCTATGTCCTGAACCCGTACACCCCCGGAAATCAGGCGCGGGCTGTGGCTTTCGCAAACACACGAACTTTCGATCCCGCGCCTTGCGAAGCATGCCCTCCGGAATGCAACGTGAGCTCTTATAGTAGAAAGAGCTGAAGCAGCCTGTTCTGTTGACTCTGAATGAGTTAACGAAAACAGGCTGCTTTCGGCTCAAACTGAATAAAACAGCGCTTCCCTAAAAAATGATTTCTTCCCTGTCTGTTTCCGAAAAAGCTTCGTCAGAAAATAATTCGCCCTGGAATATTCCGTCAGGATCAGACTCTTCTTCCGGAAATATGTCCGGAAGGAATGTGCCGGGGAAGCAGTAAGTCCTGTAGCTGCAGAACCCGCAGTGCCGTGTCTTTGAAGTTTGGGGATAAGCATCCTGATCCGGGAGGCTCATTTCAACGGCAAGGGTTTTCAGCCAGGTCTGATCCTGCTGATATGTTTCTTCCGAATACGGCAGGCGGATCGTTTTTTCAGGGTGTTCCGGAAACCAGTAAACCATTTCAATGTTTTCGGCGGGAACAGCATGCAGACCGGTTCCCATCAGGCGGGCTGCGCAGCATTTTGCGAGAAAACGGTATAACCGGGTCTGCGGGGCGGTGCGGTAACGTTCAGGATCCGGTCTGGCAGAGCCGGTTTTCCAGTCATAGATGGTCAGTTTATCTTCATTTATTGTAAGCGCGTCAAATTTGCCCATCCAGAACACATCTTCAAAAACCGTGCTTACCTCTTTTTCCGCAAATATCTGCTGCGGTTTTCCCATGGGCTGTTCGGCAAGGTAAACGGCGAGCCAGCGTTTGACATCTTCGCTGCCTTCCGGGATGATGAGATCACCTGCATCCAGTCCGAGGATCATCTGACGAACGAGCAGATGAAAATCATCTCCCTGAAGGGTATGCCGGTTTGTACTCACTTCGACCGGCCAGACGAACTTGCGTATATTTTTTAGATAATAAAAGCGCCTGCAGCGTTCAAAAGCTGAAATTTGAGTCTGTGTGATCTGCTTTATCCCTGTCATTCCCTGTTACCTGCCATTCTCTCTGTGCCCCCACATTATGCGGAGTTTCATGACCACATTTGCTTCTGTTGTTTTTCCGTAGCGCCCGCTGTTGAAAGAAACATACAGCCCCTTTTTCGCTCTGGTGATGCCGACATAAAGAAGGCGCAGCCGCTCTTTGACACTGTCCAGCCAGGCATTGCGGCTGCCGTCCCCGCGGCGGTACTGCAGACCTGATTGGGGAAAAGAAACGACCTTCAGTGCCTGCAGTATTTCTGCCTGCAGGTCGAGATTATCCCGGACATAGCGCGGTTTGTAACGGCGGTTTATGTATTGTGCCTCGCTGCCGTCCGGAAAATCATAGTTATTGCAGCTGGTCAGGAAAACCTGGTCCCATTCAAGTCCCTTGGATTTATGGTATGTGGTAACGATGATTTTCCCCGGATAATCGTTGGGATCGAATTGAGAATCCGACCCTCTCAAGCCTGCGTATAGATTTGCATTCGAAGCGATTTTCCGCACTTCCGCTGCCATGGAGCTGAGGTTCAAATCGGGATTCATCCGTACGACCTGCGCGAGCAGAATGCCGATCTGGCCGGCACAGCAGAGGTCCTCCGAAGTGCTGAAAAGAGCCTGCCCGATGAGCAGCGTCAATTGATCGATTGGAAGGAACCGTGCATCCAGCCATCGTTTCAGAAAATAGCGGAAGCGAAACATGGTCTGTGTCATAAGTTCGTCAAGTTCCCAGCTTTCCACCAGCTCCCGAAGACTGCTTTCTGAAGCCGGATAGAAGAAATCCTCCGGATGCTCCAGGTTCTCAAGTATATCGGAAGCTTTCTTCTGATCTGCTTCTGTGAGGAAAAATTCTCCTTTTTCCCGTTCACTGTAAAGAATGCGGAAAAGAGAAAGACAGTATTTCCGGTTAAGCGGGACGGAAAGCCAATCCAAAACCGCGGCAAGCACATCCGCAGAAGCCCGGGCCTTTTTTGTGCTCTTAAGGACTTCCACGACTTCAATCGGAAAGTCCTCAAGACGGTTCACAAATTCTTTCCCGTATTCATTGCCGGGAGTCAGAATAGCGATGGTCTCGTTCGGATGTTCCTGCGCATGTTTTACCGCAAGACGGCTGATGACGTCGACTTCCTCGCGCGTAGTATAAAGGACAGGATCGTAAATAATACGTGAAGGGTCATCCGGTGGATTTCCCTGTTTGTCATCGGGACGGGTCAGACGGACGTAGGTCGGTGCCAGTCCCTGGCGGCATTCAGGATTTGGATGAGCTGTGACAACGTAATTCACGAGACGGTTTGCCTGTGCCAAAACGCTGCGCTGAGAGCGTCCGGCTGTTTCCATCGGCACACTCATATTCGCTTTTTCAATGAAGTTCCGCAAATATTTGGGGTTTGCAGTGGTAAAGGTTTCGTTGATAGCCTGATTCGGATCACCGACACGCACCCAGTTCCCGCTTTTGGCTGTAAGCATCTGCAGTACCTCTTCCTGGATCAGGGAGCTGTCCTGTGCTTCATCTTCCAGAATATAAGGCCACCGGTGCTGAAGATAAGCAAGATAACCTGTGTCTGTGGAAAGCAGATGATAGGCGTAAAACATCAGGTCAGCAAAATCCATGGCAGGATAATTGCGCAGCTGTGTCTGATAAAACCCGTATATGTCACAGACCATTTCCAGCAGCGGACGGATGAAACGGTCGTCCGTGACGGTCATATTCTTCCGCAGATCTTCCGGCGTGACATGGTAATCCTTAGCCTGCGAAATAACGTTGCGCACAATATCAGTAATATCATCACGCCATTTGTCACGGTATTTTTCATCCTGTGTTTCAGGCTTCAGTTTCGGTTCTATTACGCGGTCAAAGGTTTCTCTCTCATCGGCTGCCAGCCACAAGTCAACTGCGCGGTGCAGAAGAGCATCAGAACCGACTTCATCAAGAACCGTGAAGTCATCCTGAATACCCAATTGCTGCGTGTGCCCGCGGATTATATCCAGAGCCATGCTGTGCAATGTGCAGACTTTGTAACCGATGCCGGGCAGCAGTCCCCTTTCGGCAAGAAAGGCTGCGATGCGGGCGGAAAAGTTCAGTGCCGCGGCGTTGGAAAAGGTGACGATCAGAATCTCCTGATCAGGCTCCTGTCCGGCAGAATCCCGGACCAGTTTTTCAACCAGATCAGCTGCCAAAGCCGATAGGATAAATGTTTTTCCGCTTCCGGGTACCGCGGAAATGCCCATGGTGCCGCCGGTGTATGAGAGTACCTGCTGTTGTTCTTCACGAGGCGTAAAAGGCATCAGTCTTCTCCTTCAGCATCAGAAAACGGCACGGCACCGGAATCGCGCAGCTGTTTTTCAATCGGCGGTTCACCGGTTACACCGGGATAAATAGCTTCTTCTTCCCTGAGCATCTGTATAAATTCAATCTCGGGATAAGGCTCGGTCGGTTTGTCAAACTTGAACCGGCGGGTGAGTGCGGAAAAGAGGTAGAGCAGTTTTGATTTCTGCTCCATCCCGGATTCATTCAATTCGCTGGCATAGGCTTTGACCTGAACGCGGCAGCGGCGGAGCAGTCCGCATATCTGCCTTGTCATATGAGCATCGTTATACGCCGCGGCTGTAAGAGCATCCCATTTTTTCTCCGGGGGCCAAAACCGGCTGAGTACAGCGTCATTTGTCAGTTCTCCGTAAAAACGTTCCCACCAGCGCGGCGCACCGACATTCAGCCAGATCTGGTAATCAGCGCTGCGGTTCATGGAAAGGAATGCGGATGTCAGCGAGATGAGGACGGTATTGTCCGGCTGCGCATAAAGTTCTTCATAATATTTGGCGTTGATCATGCCGAGCCCCACAAGCTCAAAGTAATCTGTCCAGTCAGGGAGACTGCTGCCGGGCACAGCATGCTCGTCCAGATAATCAAGGACGGCTTTGTATTTTGTCATTGAGTCCGCTGCCTTGCGGATACCGAGATTGGTCTCCTGGTCGGTGATGAATCCTTCGCGGATCAGGATATCCGTGAAAAATTCGGAGATGATCCGTTCAGGGGACAAGGCTTTGTTTTTCCGCTGCTGTTCTATCCAGTTTCTGAGAATTTCAAAGCGTTCAGCAATATGAGCGGGAATGCGGCTGCGTTTTTCTGCTGAAAGAGAGGCGAATGGTTTGATGTCATATTCGATGGGATCCGGATCGTCATGTTTTCGTTCGCGGAACATCCCTCCGACGATGAGCTGTCCGCGCATAGGATCCAGCCCTTCGATAAAACACTGTGCCATCTGTACAATATCCAGAAGACGTACCTGCGTTCCCGGAACGGGTTTTACGATTTCACAAAGGGTCAGCAGTGAGCGGGTAACGCGCTCATTCAGCAGCGGACGGGAAGGCCGGTGAAGATAGACTTTGATTCCTTGTTCCCATAATCCCCGTTCCATTTCGGTATAAAGCACATCGCTGACAAGCGGAGCGATGATCACGATGTCCTTTGGATCTACTCCCTGTGTCCAGACCAGATTTGCCACATCGTTTACCGCTTTTTTGATCATTTCGGGATAATGGTGCCCTGAGGCAAAGCTGAAGGCAGAGCGGGGACTGACCGGCAGATCTTTATTAGTGAGCCCCGGATCGACGATCACACGTTCCATTGACTGGATCGCGGGGCTGCTGACGAAAGATTGTTCAAAAGTGATTTGCAGCGGACATATCTCCCGCAGTGTTTCGGCCGAGAGCGGGTCACAGCCCATAAAGCTGCGGTAACCGCCGTCTTTATCCGTAATGAGCAGCAGGGAACTGCATAAAGGTTCGATCTCCCTCACAAAGTGATGGGCTGCGGGAACTTCTTCTTCAAGATTGTCAAATATAAAATGGAGCTGCTGATTTTTCAGCCATTCCCGGTAGGTCGGGTGGGAAAGCAGGTGTTTTGTGAATAATTCCAACTGAAGGGAGTAATCCAGAAGATTATTTCTCAGACAAAACTCCCGATAGATTTTCCCGCATTCCATTGTCTGTTCAAAAACCGGGAGCAGTGCACCATCCCCGCCCCAGCTTTCCCGCATGATCTGAGCATAATCATCAAACGGGATCTCCGCGGCGGCGCATTTATGCATTGCAAGCATTACCTGATTAAACACACGGGATGGGGCTGCGGTAAGACCATTGAAATAGCCTTCCTCCCTTTTTTCCCGGATCAGTTTTGCCATAATGATTTGGGCTGCTTCGATGGTGAGGAACATGGGATAGGAATTTTTGTTTCCCATCTCAGTTTTTTCCGCGATCAGCGGCCAGAACAGCTTCAGGCTGTTCTGAACATAACTGTTGTAGGATGTTGCCTGCGGGCGGATCCCTTCACGTGAATAAAGGCCCCTGTAAAGCTCGTTGAAATTTCTGCCCGGGGTAAAGATGAGGATCTGCGGCCAGGCGTCGGTATATTCCATCAGAAACCGCACCCGTTCAGCCGCTGCGGCGCTTTTTCCGCATCCGGCTTTCCCGCTGAGATATATGCGCGCAGAAGGATCTGCTTCGATCAGTTCCTTCTGCCGCGTTGTATATGTCAGGGGTACCGGCACTTAATTTCTCCAGGTAATGAAGTCTTTGAGGTTGGACCCGCCGACGAATTCAGCAAGGATCGAATTGTCGGGGATCAGGTCACGATCCAAAGGCGTCACCCATTCGAGGAACGCCAACAGACGCCTGGCTTCGATGTGCTCCGGTGTGCCGAAAGGAACCATGCGCAGGGCGATATCAGCCAGCGACTTCAGCGCAGACACTTCGTATACCAGTGAAGTATTGATGAAGATGTCCGCAAGGTTTTGGTAGGGAGTAATGTATTTATGTTCTCCGGCACGGACTGATTTCCAGCGGGCGATGGTGGATTGTGCACTGTAACCGCGGTCGCGGAAATCCCGGACAATACGG
Organism: uncultured Chloroflexota bacterium; assembly: GCA_902774215.1. Classification (GTDB taxonomy): domain Bacteria; phylum Chloroflexota; class Anaerolineae; order Anaerolineales; family Anaerolineaceae; genus Flexilinea. Next base: position 80,403 of record CACYHU010000054.1, on the reverse strand, counting down.
CGCAGCAGACGAACATCCAGTGTTGATACGCGGTTGTAGCGGTCCATATTGACCTGTGTCATAGGCGAAACGAAAATACGGTAAACATTTTCCGCGGGCAGGTTCCCCAGAATAATGGGGTTCAGTCCGTGGATACCCTCAACGATCAGGATCTGGTTTTCATTCATGGTCAGGATCTGACCGGGTTCTGATTTTCCTGTGACAAAGTCAAAATGAGGGATCTGAACAGTTTCTCCTTCTATCAGCCGCTTCATACAATCCTGGAAAAGCGGAATATTGAGCGCGTTGACAGTTTCGAAATCATAATCTCCATTTTCATCCCGCGGTGTTAATTCCCGGTTCAGGAAGAAATTATCCATTTCAATGGGGATCGGCGAAATTCCCCGTGCCAGCAATTCTATAGACAGACGTTTGGATGAGGTCGTCTTCCCTGACGAAGAGGGACCTGCGATCATTACCAGCTTTACTTGTCCGTGTCGTTTTGCGATTGCTTCGGCGGCATTTGTAAACTGACGACCCTGCAGTGATTCAGAAACAAGGATCAGTTCTCCAATGCGGTTTTCATCGATTGCCCGGTTGATGGAAGAAAGCATATGGACATTGAGATTTTTCTGCCAGGTGCTGTATTCATCAAATATTGGCCGCATCCGTTCGTATTTTTCCAGCGTGCCGAACTGTTTTTCATTCCCGTCATTGGGGTGGCGGAGGATGAATCCGTTTTTCTGTCCGGCTTTCTCGAGCCTGAAGTATTTCAGATACCCGGTGGAAGGAACCATATAACCATAGAAATAGTCCTGAAAATCATCCAGAATGTAAGTCGTCAGATATGGCTTTTTGCGGTATTTCAGCAGATCAAGCTTGTCTGCCTGCTGTTTACGCTCAAAGAGCTGATATGCTTCATCAAGGGAGATCTCTTTGCGGATGATCTTATGATCAGCAGCCACGAGCCTGCGCATTTCTTTCTGCAGTTTTTGACGGTCTTTGGCGGTGAAATCTCTTGGCCCGTAAACACAGCAGAAAATCCCTCCGCCCTTGATGGAATGTTTCACTTCCAGGTCGAAATCCGGAAAGAGTTTTTCAAAACAGGCTGCCATCATGTAAACGAGAGAGCGTTTGTAGATGATCAGACCGCCTGAGTGCTCCATTGTAAACGGCGTAACATTGGCACTGGAATTCAGCTGGTGGCGGAGTTCCTTCAGTTCACCGTTAACAACAGCACCGACAAGTTCAGACTTCAGTTCCGGTTTCAGAATATTCAAAAAGTCTTCCAGGGTACTGCCGCGGGGACCTTCGATCAGGCGGCCGTCCGGCAGCTCGATCTGGATCATGGCAGAAGGTTTTGAAAATTTAAATTCGCTCATCATACCCTCCATTCAGGAAATTTTCAGTACTTTTCCTGTCAGTTTTCCCTCTTCCCTCCCCGTGATGCGGACTGTATCAATGCGGTTCCGGACCGGGGTTGAAAATTTGGTTGTTACTGTCAGATAGTTGCCGGAAAGTCCGTGTGTTTCGTACAGGCCGTCTTTCGACAACTGAGATGATTCCCAGAGCACATCTTTGTCTGTTCCGATAAATGATGTTTCAAATTGTTCTGTTTTCTGTTCAAAGATATCGCGCAGAACTTTTGCACGTTCCTTTTGGATTGCCTTCGGCACCTGATCTTTCATGCGCGCTGCAGGTGTGCCGGGACGCGGTGAATAGGGAAAAACATGTCCTCCCGCAAACGGGATCGATCTGATAAATTCAAGCGTTTCCGCAAATTCCGTGTCCGTTTCACCGGGAAATCCGGCAATCACATCCGTGGTGATGGCAAAATCCGGGACAATGGAGATGGCTGTCTCCACCAGACGGCGGAATTCTGCCAGTGTTGTGCGGCGTGCCATGCGTTTCAGCACAGAATCGGAGCCGGATTGCAGCGGCAGATGAAAATGAGGACACATGCGCGGGTTTTCCCAGAGACGCAGAAAACGGTCAGACAGGTTCCACGATTCAAGCGAAGAAAGGCGGATGCGCGGAATATCTGTCTCGCACAGCAGAAACTCGATTAAATCCGCGAGTTCAACTGCCGGATCAAGATCGAGTCCCCACGCGCCGAGGTTTACACCGGTGAGAACGATCTCCCTGCCGCCCGCGTTGATAGCAGCCAGGACGTCCCGCAGGACTCTTTCCTTTCCGACACTGCGTGACTTTCCGCGGACCAGGTGCGTAACGCAGAAGGTACAGTGGTTGTCACAGCCATCCTGAATTTTTATGAATGCCCTGGTCCGTGCGTGGATCCCCGGAAGAATGATGCGTTTTAAAGGCTCTTCATCAAAAATTTCCGGTTCGATCCCCAAAACTATGGAAGGCAGTGAGTCTTTCTTTTCATTTGGGACCACAAGGCTTACGCCATCCATGGCCGAAGCAATTTCAGGCTCCATTGTGCTCCAGCAGCCGGTAACGACTACCTGTGCACCGTTTTTCGATGCACTGCGTATTTTACCCCGGGAATCAGATGCGGCTGCGGCAGTAACGGAGCAGGTGTTGACAATGACCATATCCGCGGATCCGGCATCAGGTACAAGTGTGAATTGTGCCGCGTAACGCTCTATTTCAGCCTGGTTCAGGCGGCATCCGATGGTGTCGAAAAAAACCTTCACTATTTCTTACCTAACTCTATGGTCTTAGCCAGACAGGCAAGCATTCCTTCGGCGACAGCGGTGCGGAGTCCTTCTTTTTCCATTGCTGCCAATGCGGCCGCGGTTGTTCCGCCGGGCGAGGTTACCTCGTTTTTCAGGATAACAGGGTGTTTCCCGGCTGCTTTCATATAAGCAGATGAACCGAGTACTGTCTGCAGTACGATTTTTTGGGAAAGAGGACGCGGCAGGCCCATCTGGACGGCCGTATCTATCATGGACTCAATGAAGAGGTAAACGTAAGCAGGCCCGGAACCGGAGACCGCGGTCACCAGATCCAGGTCAGATTCCCGTTTTACTTCAAACTGTACGCCAAGCGCAGAAAGGATCTTTTCTGCCATCTCTTTCTGCTCAGGGCTGACGGCATCAGTGGCATACCAGCCGCAGACGCCTTCTCCTACCTGGGCCGGGGTGTTGGGCATAACGCGGACCACCCGTTTTATGTCCAGCGTATGCAGGTAAAAACTTACCGGAACACCGGCAACTATAGTCATGATCATTGCTTCAGGAGAAATGTTCTCTTTGATCGTGCAAAGTGCTCCATCCAGGAACTGCGGTTTGACGGCAATTAAAACGATTTCGGCATCTTTTACCGCTGTTTCATTCGAGCCGGCTGTATTGACGCCGAGAGTCGTGTTCAGCTGACCGGTTTTTTCGGTATCCGGATCGCTGATGAAAATATCCTGCGGCGTAAGGATCTTATTGCGGATAATACCTTTTATGATGGCGCTGCCCATCATTCCTGCACCGATCACTGCCAATTTTGTCATAAGAGCCTCCTGATGTTATTGAATAATGACAGAATCTTTTCCGTACCAAAGAGCTATTGTTGAATTATGCCCCGGATCCGTCGATAATTCCTGGAAAAATAAAACATAAGGCCGGTATGGGAAGCGTTTTAATACCGCATCCTTTATTTCCGGATCCTTTAGTATTTTTAGACGCTGCTGGTAGGTGTGCCAGTAATTTCCCATCTGTGTGCTGCGGTAGGAGCGGAAGGCACTGATGCTGGTCGTGTCATACCATTTGATCTGAGTCATACCGAAAGAAAAAATAAGCAGCATAACGGCCAGAAATACCAGGCTGATGCGGTTTTTTCCGGCAGCAGGGAAGAAATCCTTTTTGAGCGTTCCCTTTTGAACTAAATATCCGATCCAGTAAAAAAGATTGAATATAACAAGGAAGAGCATTCCGAAGAATATGATGTTCGTGATGCGGCCAAGGTGGTCCAAAGTCTGTTCTGTCATTGCGTAAATCGGAGCGTAAAACATCACTGCTGCCAGACACAGAGAATATAAACTCACAAGCCCCGGCAGCGGAAAACGCTTTTCTGTCCGCAGGCTAATGTTTCTGAAGACAGGAATGAGGATGAGGATCAATGAGATCACCGGAATGGTAAACCATTTCCCGAAGGAGTGGAAAGTTTCTTTGAAGGACAGGAATACGGATTTGATCAGACCGGGCTGTGCAAAAAATGTCTGCCGTGCGGAATTTCCCGGGGCAGCTATATTGATCCCGAAAGAAACAGCGAAACAAAGCAGCGGGATCAGAAGGATTTTCCAGACGGAATTTTTCCGGAAGATCAGCCAGGCTTCAATGCTGAGAAGAACGACGGTCGTTGTCAGGCCGGTCACCAGATTGCCGCCGCCTATGAAAAACAGGAGCAGGCATGAAGCGATCAGTTCCCCTGTACCGCGGTCGTTTTTATCACGTTCAATAAAACGAATGAGAATCGCGTAAGCCACAGCGGCCAGACCGAAGAAAAAAGTATAATAAATCGCACCGGTATACCAGTAGATGCCCTGGCTTGCACGGGGAAGAAACTGGGTGCCTGCGGCTGCCCATATCACAGCGATGATGGTACATTCTGATTTTGAGGCCTGATATATCCGTCCCCAGAGGGTGAATGTCAGGTAAAACATCCCAAAAAGCAGTGTGCCGATAACGATCCATGGCCCGATTTGATAATACTGCTCTCCAAAAATCATTGGATTGAGAGTGAATAGAAAAATCGCGGTAAATGTACCCTGCCAGGTGAAATACAGTTCATGTATCCTCGCGAAGGCGGCTTTGATCACTTCTGTGATCGAACCTGTGTCCCGCCAGGCCACATAAGTGTCATATCCGTTCTCGTAATCATCTGCACTTGGAACATCATATTGGGCAGCTTTGAGCATTGGCGCCAGTAAAGCCAGCAGCAAAAGAATTGCCAGAACTGCGAAAATTTTAATGGGTATACCTGTTGAAAGAAATCGCTTCATTTTTTATGATACTTCTTAATCTGCTTTTTTATGGTGCAGCGAGTCTGTATGGGGCTGAATTCAGGATTTTGAACCTGGCTCCGGTCCTGCCATCCAGCGTCCGTAAACAGCCATGGACAGCAGCCTTCCGGCGTTATCTCTGTTGCAGACCTCTCCGACAGAGACGTTTCCGCCATGCTTATGATTGACTTCGCTGAGCGCGTTATAAAGGGTCACAGAGGATGCTTTCACAGCGTAAGCCGTGACAAGCATAAAATCTGCCCGATCGGAAAGCACATTCGCACACCCTTCCAGAAGAGCCGGGAATCCTTTATAGAATTCCCATACTTCTCCCTTCGGTCCCCGTCCGAATTTCGGCGGATCAAGGATCACCCCCTCATACAGAGAGCCGCGGCGTGCTTCCCGCTGTACAAATTTCAGCGCATCATCAAGGATCCAGCGGATACGGTCAAGCGGCACCTTGCTGAGTTCCTGGTTCTCTTTTGCCCAGGCAACTGCTTTTTTTGAAGCATCCAGATGGGTCACTTTTGCTCCCGCGGCAGCGCTGGCCATACTGATCGCGCCGGTGTAACCGAAAAGGTTCAGTACCTTCACCGGCTGTTTCGCGTTTTGAATACGTTCCCTCACCCAGTCCCAGTGGCAGGCCTGTTCCGGGAAGACGCCAAGCTGCTTTGAGTTGGAAAGCATGGCTTTCAGTGTCAGATCACGGTACCTGATTTTCCAGCTTTCAGGAAGTTTTTTGAGCATTTTCCAATGCCCGCCGTTCTCTTCCGCTGAAGGAATGAACTCAGCGGCGGCTTTTTCCCATTCATCTGTACTCATGCGGGGAGACCAGACAGCTTCAGCTTCGGGACGGATCAGCCGGTATGGGCCGAATTGTTCCAGCTTCCTTCCACAGCCGCTGTCAAGCAGACGATAATCTTCCCACGCCGGGGAAGTCAGCAGATTTATGACCGGTTTTTCAATACTGTTATTCATAAAACCATTATACAACGATTTTTGCTTGAGTTTGAAGCGCGGAAATTTTTTTAATTATTTGTCTCCCCGATTCTATTCAGGACAGAGCGTACTGGGACTTAAACTTTGCTGCGGCAAAGTCCGTATGAAGCGGGCTGAATCGTCTGTTTCCGGCCAATTCTGTCTCCGATTTGGATAAAATGATATAAAATTACAGCAAGTTAGTTAAACATAACATTTTGTTCTCGGATAATTATAACTATCTTCAAAAAACGACTGCAGCGAAACTTTTATGTTCAAACCAATGACAAGAGGTGAGACTTATGCAATTTGATGAATTGGGATCCATTACGGGAGAAACGCTGATGCTCCTGCCGGGTACGGCATGTGACTATCAGACAAATTTCGGTTCAGTCCTTGAAAGACTTGGAGAAAAATATCATTTGATATGTGTCAATTATGACGGATTTGACGGCAGCGGTCTGATCTTTCCGGATATGATCACTGTCACGGAAAAAATAGAACAGTATATTATCGAAAGATATAACGGAAAACTTGACGGTGCGGTTGGTTCTTCTCTGGGAAGCAGTTTTGTCGGGCAGCTGATCCAGCGGGAGAATGTTCATCTGGATCACGGTATCTTCGGCAGCCCCGACCTTGACCAGTGCGGTAAATTCACAGCCTGGCTGCAGTCAAAGCTGGTGGTGCCGCTGCTGACAAGCTTTACAGGAAATGAAAAAAAACGGATGAAAACCCGGGAGAAGCTGAAGAAATTCTTTGAAATGAGCGATGAGGCGGCGGATAAATTCATGGACTGCTTCGCGAAGTTCAGCCCGGAGTCCATCAAAAACGAGTATTATTCTGATTTGCTGACATGGCTTGATGAGGATATCCATGTGGAGCACACAAGGGCGCATTTCATCTATGCCAAAAAGATGGGTGAAAAGTATCTCAAGCGCTATAAGAAGTATTTCCGGGATCCGGATATTCGTGAGTTTGATATGCAGCATGAGCAGTGGCTGTTTGGCGGAGACGAATATGCTGTTCCGGTAATGAAGGTTATTGATGAGTTTATGACAATGCCGGTTTGATAACTGTGGTAATGAGATATTGTTCAAAGCATATCTGTTTACTGATGTCATAAATATATCAGATTACTTGACAGAATGGAAATATTGGTTTATAAACATATTAACCAAGTAGGTAAATAGTATTTATAAAAGGAATCAAACCGATGAGGAAAACAGCTGTCAGCATGATGATGAAAGTGAACATGTGCGCCATGATGATGTGCATGTATTTTGCTGTACCTGTTTGAGTTCTCATCTGTAATAATCTGTTTGTCAGGCCGGAGGACTCAGCAGTTCTCCGGTTTTTGTTATTTCAGCCTTTGGGCCCGGTGTTGTCAATTTATTCATCCGTTTGGTAAAGAGGAACCAGAGCGGATATTCAGAAAAAAAAGAAAGAGGTATTATCATGTCCACTTATAAATTCGAAACCCTTCAGCTTCATGTCGGTCAGGAACAGGCAGATCCCGCAACGGATTCACGGGCAGTCCCGATTTATCAAACGACATCCTATGTCTTCCACAATTCCGCACACGCGGCTGCCAGATTCGGACTTGCCGACCCGGGAAATATTTACGGACGTCTGACCAATTCCACGCAGGATGTATTGGAGAAAAGAGTAGCGGCTCTTGAAGGCGGTGTGGCAGCCCTTGCACTGTCAGCCGGTGCGGCGGCAGTGACCTACAGCATCCTGGCCCTGGCAGGAGCCGGGGACAACATTGTCGCACAGAAGACGATTTACGGCGGCAGTTATAACCTCCTGGCTCATACGCTGGAGCTTTATGGAATCAAAACCACCTTTGTGGATATCCATAACCTCGATGAGGTAAAAGCGTCGATCCGGCCGAATACAAAAGCTGTCTTTATCGAAACACTGGGCAATCCGAATTCCGATATCCCGGATATTGACGCGGTCGCTGACATAGCTCATGAGCATCAGATTCCGGTCGTTATTGATAACACTTTCGGTACGCCTTACCTGATCCGTCCGATCGAACATGGCGCGGATATTGTGGTGCATTCCGCTACGAAATTCCTTGGCGGACATGGAACGACATTGGGCGGCATCATCGTCGATTCCGGTAAATTTGACTGGAAGGCTGCAGGAAAATTCCCGCAGATCGCGGATGCCAACCCCAGTTATCACGGTGTATCCTTTGTGGATGCCGCAGGCCCGGCTGCATTTGTCACCTATGTCCGGGCGATCCTGCTCCGTGATACCGGTGCAGCGATATCACCGTTCAATGCTTTCCTGCTTTTACAGGGCGTGGAAACTCTTTCCCTGCGTGTGGAGCGCCATGCGGAGAATACGAAGAAGGTAGTTGAGTTCCTTGTAAACCATCCTCAGGTCGAAAGAGTCAACCATCCCTCCCTTCCGGATCATCCCCAGCATGCGCTCTATGAGAAATATTTCCCGAACGGCGGAGGCTCAATTTTTACCTTTGATATCAAAGGCGGACAGAAGGAAGCCCATGCTTTCATCGATGCTTTGGAGATCTTCTCGCTGCTTGCAAATGTGGCGGATGTGAAATCTCTTGTCATTCATCCCGCGACCACGACCCATTCCCAACTGTCGGCGGAAGAATTGGAGGATCAGGGTATCCACCCGAATACCATCCGTCTTTCCATCGGGACAGAGCACATCGACGATATTATTGCAGATCTTGAAAAGGGATTTGCTGCCGCAAGCTGATTTTTTGTATTTTTCCCGGCCTGCTTGTGCTGTGTGCCTCCTGACAGCACAGCAGGATCAGGGATTCCTGGAAATCGGGAGACAGAAGTTCAGGCTTCAAGTTTTTTCTTCATCTCCGATTTTTGCTGATACATCATACGGTCGGCGTGCGTAAAGACAGTAAAGACAGATTCATCCTTACCCGGCATGAAATCAGCCATTCCTACTGCCAGTGACGAACCGAGAACTTTCGGATCCGGCACATTCCGTATCTCTTCCAGCAGCTTTTCCCGGTTCTCGTAATCCACACCCTGCAGGATCACGGCAAATTCATCACCGCCGATGCGGAAAACCGGACTGTGCTGGTATGTATGGCAGATCCGTTTACAGGCATTGCGGATACATTCATCACCGGCGCTGTGACCTATGTTGTCATTGACTGCTTTCAGGTCATTGACGTCAGCGATAACGATGGCAAATTCTGTGTCCTGATCCTTCCTGATGATCTGATCGTTCAGGTTTCTTTCGTAATGTTCATAAGCCAGCCGGTTTTTGATCCCGGTCAGCGGATCTGTGGCAGCCTTTGACTCTGCTGCCCGCAGCTTTTCCTGATGTTCCTTTTCCCGTGAGTTCATGAGATTGTAATTCGTGAGCATAATCGTCGTCGAGACAATAAATATCACGAATGACGCGACGGTATACAGTGCATTCCGGCTGTCAATGCGTTCAGATTGTGTGCGCAGAAATTCAATATCGTTTTCCGGGATATCCCCTGCTTCAAGGTTCTCGTGATAATATTCATAGATGGCATTCATGGCTGTGTCAGTTGATTTCTGTGTCGATCTTGAGACCCACATCATGGATGCAAAAAGGACGAGAAGCAGCAAAAGCACCCAAACGATAATCGAATGGCCGTACCGATGTTCTTTGTCTTTTGTTACCAGACGGCGGAAATAAATCAGGCCCAGAATTGCCCATAGCGTAAAGAGAATGTAGGATTCCGAGGCCATGGCATTGGAAGTCAAAATACTTGGGATCAGCAGCAGGGACGCGAATACCGACATGAGAATTACGCCGGCTATCCCGGTGATTATTTCTCTGTTTTCCCCTTTTGATTGAGCCGCCCGGAAAATTGTGTAGGAAGCAAATCCATAAATAATGGTAGATCCGAGTGTTGTTACATCCACGATCCAGCCGATGGCGGTCCTGCCGATGAACGGTATCAGTATGGATATTGCACCGATAGCCAGAACTGCGTTGGACGGAATATGGTTGCTGTTGAGTATTGCAAATTCATGTCTCATTTCTCCATCGCGGCCCATGGCGTAAAGCAAACGGCTCAGTGCTGTGGTGTTTCCGATCAGACTGGTCACGATCACACCGAACAACGCAAAAAGCAAAGCAGCTACTCCGGTATTACCCCAATAATGATATGCCGCATAAAAAGCAGGAACACCTTTGATCCCCTCCAGGTTTCCCATATCTTTCAGATATGCCAGCCAGCTTTCGTATTCCGGTGGATAGGCACTGATGGAAAGCAATGAAACAAAGATATAAAGCACGGTCGCTGCGACAACGGATGTAATCAGTATCCTGCGGGTCTTTTTTACAGGAAATGCAAATTCTCCGGAAAAGTGCGTGATATTTTCGAAGCCGATGAAAGCCCATGGAGAAATGGCTGCAATATGAACGATCTGGTTTAATGCAGGAGAGTCGGGAAGAAAGTATGGTTCAAAACTGAAGGTACTGCTGCGGTGGCGGATCAGGGCGAAAATCGTAAAAAGTGTAAACCCGATGACAAAAACAAGTGCAGAAACGATCTCAATTTTTTGTGCGGTTTTCCGGCTTTTGGTGCATAACAGTGTGGTGAGCAGGATGGCAGCGATGGAAAGAAGTGCTTCGCCCAGCCAGACTTCATAGCCGAATATTTTGTAATGAAAACCGAAACGGAAAATATCGCCCAGAAAATACCTTGCAAATAAGGGCAGTGAGGTGATATTTGCCCAAAGTACTGCCAGGTACGTCAGCAGCAGAAACCAGGCTGTCAGGAACCCGTAATCGAGCCCGCATATTTTTCGTGTATAAGTATAAATCCCGCCGGCATCCTGGCTATGATTGATCAGGTAGATCAGATTATGCGTGATGATCAGGATCGCCAGCATTCCGATGATCAGACCTAACGCAGTTCCCAGGATCCCAGAGGTGGCAAGATAGGCATTGCAGGTAACAACAAATGACCCCCAGCCGATACTGGTTCCGATGGAAAATGCCCAGGTTCCCAGAGGTGTAAAATAGGGCTGCAATTGCTTTTCAGAATACCGGTTCATCATACGATCTCTTAATTGTGTAATTTAATTATGTTATTTACCGCGATAAACGAGTTATTTTCAATTTTAGCCTAAATTATTTCATATTACAAGGGCATATGGTTTATTTTTTCAGATGTTATCTGTTACCTTTTACAATTTTCGGAAAAGAAATAATCCGGGTTCCTACTATAAGAGCTCACTTTGCATTCCTGAGGGTATGCTTCGCAAGGCGCGGGATCGAAAGTTCGTGTGTTTGCTAAAGCCACAGCCCGCGCCTGATTTCCGGGGTCTGCGGCCCCCATACCCCCGCTGTGTTATAGGGCTCTTTTTTGACTTACCCGCAAAATGCGTTGGTTACCTTTAATGTTATATGATATAATGTTTTTATATCAATATTTTTATTCCGGAGGGATCGGTCGGCCATGAAAAAAAGTATCTGCCTTATTGTTTTTGTTCTGGTGATGGTGATATCGGGAAATGTGACAGCTCAGGAAATGCTCATAGGCGGTAACAGCAATACTCTTCCGCAATTACAGAACGGGCTTCCGGATCCGGCCGTGGTACTGGGGACGATCGGCAGTCTGTATCAGGAAGATTATGCGTATTATGATACGCTGTATGATACTTATCTTTATCCCAGACCGGAATTGATTCAGCCTTTTGTTGATGCATATATGGCTGCAGCTGCCAATGCAGGATATACCGCTGCTGCTGATACGGAGAACGGGTTCGGCATCCTTCGGATCTCTGATTCCGCGAATCCCGGCATTTCCGCAATGCTTTTTTATGATTATCAGGGATATGTGCTTCTGATGGTTCCGACAAATATGGCTTTTTCCATGAACGGTGAGGATATGTCATCGGCGGATGGTCCTTACCTGGTGGAACGGGGATATGAAGCGATACAAAATGAGGACTATGAGGCTGCGGTGCGTTACCTGATCCGTGCAGCCGGAAGTTATATCCATAACACCAATGATACGGACAACACTTCCGACGGTATGATCATCAATACCAATGTTCCGACTGCACAGCCTGCAGGCCCCACAACATATACGGTTCAGGATGGAGATACCTGCTGGGGAATCGCGGTCGACCGTTTTGGTGTAAATTTCGAGCTTTTCATGCAGGTCAACGGTATGGTGGACTGTAATATCGGCATTGGGGATGAGGTGATCATTCCCGGCTCCGAGCAGCAGGTTGCTACTTCCACGCCCATCCCGCTGGATCAGTATACGACCGGACAGATCGTTTCCTATGTGGTTGAAATGAATGATTCTTACAACGATATTGCGGCAAAGTTCAATACAACGCTTGAGTCGATCCAGCGTCTGAATAATGTGAATGTCTACACAACATTCCCGCAGTACGGTCAGGTGCTGCAGATCGAGGTCAATCTTGTGACGCCTACTCCTTTACCGGAAGCGACTGCTACGCCGGAAGTGGCAACGCTTCAGCCGTAAGAGACAGTCTGCGGTGACAGCCGGCAGACCTTGATAAAGTAGAGAAAACAAAAGAGCCCGCTGAATTTCAGCGGGCTCTTTTACGGCAATCAATTATGCATTCCGGGCATCAGCCAGTTTATGCATCAGGCGGCTCTTGTGGCGGGCAACGTTATTCTTATGGATAACACCCTTCTGAGCAGCCTTGTCGAGCGCTTTCACGGCGATGTAAACCAGTTCTTCCTGGTTGTCGGCGCCGGATTCGATCGCCAGGCGGGCGTTTTTCAAAGCGGAACGGGTGACGCCGCGGACGGCACGATTGCGCAGTCTGCGAGCTTCATTCTGACGATTGCGCTTCTTCTGTGATTTAATGTTTGCCATTGTTTAATTTCCTCCAAAGGTATACTGGGCTTTTCCCGCTGCAGGCCTTTTTATGACCTTTTTCCGCCTCGTTCAAAACCCTCGAGGGTATACATGGAACTCAAGAACGCTTCTAATTATCTCTGTTTTTCCAAATTTGTCAATTGCTGAAGTGACATAAAAAGCCGGCAGCTTTCTACCAATGGGCTGTCAGCTGCCGGTTTCATTAGAAAGGGTTACTGCGAAAAATTAATGTGTTACATCCAGCAGTGTATATCCATCTTCCGCACAGATGGCGGCTTCTCCTCCGGCTACCGGTATGCGGTTTGAGAGTTCATGGATCTGCTGCACCTGTTCCCAGGGGTAAATATAAGCCTTGACAGGCAGGTTATCGTAAGCCATATAGACATTGGCACCGTTATCATTGATATAGTCGATTGCTTCGGTCCAGTCGATCCAGTGCTCGGGTTCAAAGCTGACGAAGCTTTCACCCGGATTGACGATACCTTTGGCATAACGTTTGACACTGAGGCCTTCCTCTTCATGTGCCGCATTGTAGGCTTCCGCTCCGTCCCGGCTGAGGCTGCTGTTGTTGATCAGTGCGAATTGGATGCCGTCTTCTCCCGGAACACGATCGAGAACCACGACTCCGATGCGGGAACCTTCCGGCAGCAGCAGATTGCTGTTCATATCCATGCGGTGATAGCCGGCAAATTTGAAGGTCTGTGTGATGGTATCCAAAAGAATGCCGTCTGTCGGCAGGAGTGCGTTTTCATTCAAAAGAAATACAAAGGCTGTTACAGTTGTGTTCAGATCACCGGTCATGGTGGAAACGTACTGCAGAACGCTGTCTTCCGTTATTTCAAAAATGTTGGCGGCGTAAACAGGTTCGTCAAACAGGGTCGAGCTGACGATTTCGGAAGGCATGTAGTCATGTTCCAGGATGACAAGATGGTCCATATTCTCAACATCTTTTGATACTACATATTCAAAAGAACCTAAGGCATTGAGCGACATATCATAATATGAAAGCAGGAAATAACCATCGTTGCCCCAGTCAGTTCCCCAGCTGTTTTTGACGATCCAGACGCCGTCCGCAGGCGGCTGGTGCCCTTCCGGCCAGTTTTCTTTCGAGAATGTGTCATCCCAGCCAACAACGGCTACCGCGTGATTGGATTTCAGCGGTTCGTCTGTATATTGAGCGTAAATGACCGGATCGGTTCCGATAAAGCTCATATAACTGCGCTGATTTTCTCTCTCATAGATCACGTCATATGGATGACCGAAATATCGGGACATCAGGATCATAGCCAACTGGTCATGATCATAACTATCCAGATCGTAAAGGTCTTCCTGTAAATCGTTAGCTCTCTCACGCAGCAGGATCAGATTTTTCAGCTCTTCCACGGAAAGATCGGCTGTATCGATTTCCCCGATGCGTACACTGATATAATAAGCCTTTTCTTCTTCAGTAATGGCGCTGTTGTCTTTAAGGGCCTCTTCCAGCTGTGCCCGTTTCTCTTCCATGGTTTTTTCCGGCATGGAATTGTCAGCTTTGAAGGAGATGCCGACGATCCGGCCTGCCATCAGTTCTGATTTGATCGCTTCCGTTGCAGCAGGACGGTAGATGTAGCTGCCGCTCTCATCATAGGATGACGGAGCAGGGAGGATGTTGGTATTTTTCAGTTCAAAGCTGGTCCAAAAACGTTCTTCCTCCGGCAGGGACCAGTCCCCTTTTGAATCCAGCTCCCCCTCGCTGTCGCCGTAGGGAGCATATTTTTCCTTCAGTATCCCGACACCGGAAGCAAGACTGGCAGTGGACAGGAAATAATTTCCGCCATAATTGAACGGATTGATATCGGAGTCTTCAAACGGATAAAGACCTTCACCGGCCTGTGCTATGTCATGCGGATATTCCCCTTCCGGGTAAGCATCCGGTTCGGGAAGTGCGTTTGCAGTGAACCAGGCCAGATGTTTTTCGGAGAGATCCAGTTCTTCACCGAATTTATCTTTATATTCCTCAACAGTAAGCCCGAGAGAGTTCAGAATGCTGGTTTCACTGGCGGCAATGGTGGCAAAGCTCCAGCAGGTTCCCCAGGGATTCTGTTCCTTCACCGGGGTAACGGTTCCGCGGTCGCGGAGGTCGAATTTTTCCGGGAAAGTATCGGCGATGGAGTTCCAGTTCAGGGTGGTATATATGTCATCCACATCCTCACCGTTCCGCATCAGATGGTCCGCGGATTTCTCCATCTCATTGCTCAGGTAATTCAGCGCAGTCTTTTCCGTTTCACTGAATTTTTCAACCGCTGTAATTCCGGTCTGTAAATACGCATCAATGGCTTCGATGATTTCCGGTGTTTCATATTCCCTTTCTAAACCATAGGTGAGCGTAAAGGCAAAATTATCCGCAAGGGTTTCTTCCGGGTCGATAACATAATTGGTGTTTTCCCCGAATACATCCCAGAAATTTTCCGCGTCTTCCGCGGTATAAAACACGGAAAGGTCATCAACCGGGACCAGTCCGGTGACCGAATTGATAAAGAAATTATCACCGGGTTTTTCAAAAGGTTTCACATTTGCGAAGATCACTGTGCAATCTTTCATTTCGCCATTGATTTCAAAGGCAGCATAGGAGTTATGATGTCCGACATCCGGATTGGATATGATGACTTCATCGATCTCCGGAGCAAAATCATAGTCTTCATCAACGACAGTGAAACCCAGAATGCTGTACATATCAGCACGGAAATCCGGGTGATTGCGGGTCAGGCAATGGAACAGTTCGTGAGCAATGACCTCCTGAAAGACTGCCTGTTCATCAGGGTCATCTGACATACCTGACTGTAATAACTGATCCCCAAGGTAGATTTGCGTTCCGAGGGTATAAGCAGACGCGTCGCATTCATCTTTCATTGTGGTTTTGCCGAAGATGATGCCATCGGTGGCAGGAAGTGTATATCCGCGTTCTTCACAGACAATTTCAATAGTCTGCAAGGCTGCGTTAACAAGGTCCTTTTCTTCCTCGGTCCAGTCCAGTGTCTGTTCTGCGGAAAAAGCTTCCAGCTCTTCCAATGTGGTGTCAAGCTTCTGCATACGGAAGTTCAGATCATTCTGTGTGAGGTTATCATAATAATTCCGGTTCGAGAGAAGCAATTGCGCCGCTTCTTCTGAATCAACAAAACGATGGCTGAAGATCCCTCCTTCAGCAAAGCAGGCTGCCGTGTTCAGCAGCGTGAAACATAATAACAAGAGTAAAAATTTTTTCATTAAAAACAGCTCCTTATTGGACGATTGCCGGAACGAGTTCCTCTGCCGGGACGGTTTCTTCTGTTTCCACCGGAACAGTATCGGAATACGATTCAACGATCACATCAAACGCTTCGATAGCCTGATCGAAACGATCCATCATTTCTTCTTCAGAATAAAGCCCGTCCTGATTCCGTTCCAGACCGCTGAGAACGATGGGGAACACAGCCGGAGGATTTTCCAGTGTCAATAAAGGCATTGTCCGCAGCTGTTCCGGTGTCTGATAAACCAGATCTGCGCCCCAATAAGACTTTCCGGACTGATCGGTCCATTTACTGAAAACCAGTTTGCAGCCGATAGGTGTTTTGACTTCCAGTGAACCGGGCAGAACATATTCTTCCGCATCCAAAGCAGCCAGCACGCTGGCCACATTGGAATCATGACCGCATAAAAATGTAAAACGACGTCCTTCAGCATCCATTTCCGCACGGATCTCCTGAAGCAGCGGGTGAGCCACATTTGCAGCGATCAGCGGGGAAGTATAGAGAACATCCACGTAAAGATCCTTGATTTCCGTAATATCCTTCCATTGTTCTTCGGAGATCTCATGTCCGAAAGCAGCCTTCACCTTGTCCGGTTCTTCGTAAAACTGCAGTACGAGGGCGTCAGCGACAGAGCAGCCGGTTTTCAGCGTGCCGGTCATGGCAGGTTCAGCATCCTGGTTCAGGATGATTCCCAAATCATCGGTCCTGAATTCGGTAAAGGTTCCGTTCTTCAGTGCATCCGAATCCTGAAAACCGATCACGTCGGCAAGCAGTTGGTAATTATCGGCCAGGCTGCTGACTTTATCGGAAAACAGTGCGCGGATCTCAGCTTCGGCATATTCATTGTAGGCGTCGGAGACAAAAATCAGATTCGGGGAAAAAACCGGATCCATCTTATCAAATTCCACATGATATTCAATATCCGGATTTGCCGCAGGCAAAAATCCCGCAGTAAAATAATGAGCTGTCGCGATGGTCCGTTGTTTTGAATTCGCATAGACGCGAACTTCGTTCTCTTCGGGACGGTAGTTTTCCGGGATCAGACTTTCCGCTTCCAGCCATTTCCGGAAAAACTGTCCCATTTCCGTTTCCAGAACACCGCCGCGGAGGGAAAGCTCACTGGGAGCGGAAGACCAGTTGAACCATTCGTGCGGTGTGATTTCTCCTAAAATGGAACCTTTCCCGCTCAATGGAGAACGGATATTGTGACGGCTGAGCACCACCACCTGCTCCAAGGTATATCCATCTTTTGAGAGACCGGTGTTTGCCTGTTCCTCCGCATAAGAGAAACCGGTACCCAGCATAAATACCGCGAGAACGGCGAAAAATAATATCTTTCTGATGATTTCCTTTGACATATTTCCTCTAAAATTTTCTAAAATTTTTACATCATATTTGTAATCATTATAATATGAAATACGCTGATTATCCGCAGTATCAATTGAAATAAATTGTTATTGGATTTATATTTCGTGAGGGCTGATTCTCAGATTTGAACAGATTTGTGAATTTACACTGATGGATTATGTCTGAAGCTGCTGAAGAAATAAAAAACCGGGAAAAAGTTTCCCGGTCTTTTATTTCTTCAGATATCAGATATATTAATTGCTCGATGAGGATGATGTTGTTGTCGGGGTCGGGAAGAAGGGTTTCAGTGCCGCTGCCACCTGGGCAATCGGTTTTGTCTGAATATAAATTTTCCCCGGACCGGTGACGACAGTGTTAAACACGCTTTCGGATCCAAAGAGGACATTCATGGCGCCCTTTACTGTCTGGATATCCATTGAACATTGTGCATCCATAGCTGCCAGATAACCGGTGCTGAGGATCAGTTTTTCGCCGGGAGCCAGCTGGCGTTCTTCGCAGTAGCCGTCAATTTCGAAGAAGACGATACCGCTGCCGGAGAAGCGCTGCATAACGAAGCCTTCACCGCCGAAAAGTGCAGCACCAAACTTCTTTTGGAAGAAGACAGACTGTTCGACGTTCCCGAAGGAAGCAAGATATCCGCTTTTCTGGACCACAAAATCCTGTCCCGGTTTGACCTCGACAGCAAGGATCTTGCCGACAAAGTCACTGGAAAAAGCGATAAAGCCATTCCCGCGTGCAATATATTTGTTGACGAAAGCATGTTCGCCGGCAAAAACACGGCCGAAAAGCTTGCCGAGTCCACCGCCTGTGGATGTCTGCATCTCCATATTCGGGCTCATCCAGGACATGGCACCGGATTGACACTGAACTTCTTCACCGCTGTTCAGGTTCATAACCAGAACAGGAAATGGTTCGTATTTGATTTCATAATTCATAATTTTTTACTCCTTTGGGATAATGCGGGGAACAGAAAATCAATGCGGATTTATCTGTTCCCTTATACCCGTTTAATTATTTCCTACCAGATATCTTCATCGGTAAGGGCCTGTAAATCCTCTTCAGTAAGGTTATTGAAAAGATAATCCCAGTCGTCGTCTGTCATATTGTCGAAAACATTATTCCAGTCTTCTTCCGTCATGTTATCAACAGTATTTTCGAATTGCTGCCATTGCTGGTCGGTCCAATCAATAATTTCCTGTGTCGGCTGCAATACCGGTACCTGTGTCGGTTCCTGGCGATCGTACATGGTGTAGGTAATGGAAGAGCTGGTACTGTCGGTCACGGAATGTGCGGTCAGTGTGATGGTGTGCGTACCGGTACCCTGCAGCGGAGCCTGGAGCTGATAAGATCCTGATGCGGAATTGTTCCCAAGGTCATATCCATCCACGGAGAGCGATACACCGCCGGCATTTGTTGTGGACCAATAGACTGTGGTGCCGTCACCGGAATAGCCTGAATAGGAATCAGCATAGAAATAATCGATTTGAGGAATGACCTGAGTCTGTCCGTCATTTCCGCTGCTGTTTCCGCCGCTTCCGCTTCTGTCTTTCATGGTGTAATAGATGGAAGAGGTTGCGTCATCAGTTACGGAATGTGCAACCAGCTTGATCTCATGTGTTCCGGCGCCCTGAAGCGGAGCCTGAAGCTGATAAGAACCGGACGCGGAACCATTTGTGATCATATATCCGTCAACATAAATCGTTACACCGCCGGCTTTTGTGGTAGACCAGTGAATCGTTGTTCCGTCACCGGAATAACCGGAATTAGAATCAGCATAGAAGGAGTTGATCACAGGAATCGTACGTACCTGGCCATCCTGCGGTTTCGCGGTCGGTTTCGCAGGCTGGGCGTTCCCGTTTACAGTAATGCTCACCCAGATCGTCTGGCCAAAACCGGCACCCTGAGGGCTGCGCATCTGCCAGTTTCCTTTGTATTTTCCTGCATTATTCGGTGCAGTCATATCTACGGAAATATCGACAGTCTGTCCGGGTTTGACGGTTCCCGGAACACGGACACTGCTGCCGTTCATGCGGTCGCCGCCGGCGAAATCAAGATAATAATTGGAGTCCCAGGTGCAGGACCCGTTGTTGTAAATGCGCCATGTCTTGCGGAAACCGGATCCGGGATTGAATACCTGGCCGTCCTTGATCGTGACATCCGCAACGTAGCTCATCCCGTTTACACAGTTTGCAGCTGCAGGTGCCTGACTGACGACCGGAACCAGTGTGGCAGCCGGACGATTGATGGCGTCCTGGTATTTCTGGCTGAAATCCATTGAGAAAAAGCGGTTCGCAATGCTTTGTGCTGTTCCGTCTTTTATCATATTATTCAGATGGTTGTTGATCTCATCCCTGAGCGTGGATTCCTTGCGGACAGCAAACGCATAATTTTCTGTCTGGAACCCGCTGTAGAAAAGCTGATATTTACCGGTAGCACGATAGCGGTCTTCATAAACATCCTGGTCGGTGATGACCAGATCCACATCTTTGCGGTCCAGCGCCTTCATACCATCGGATATATCCGAATAGGTATAAACATTTGACTGCGGAATAATGCCTTTATCGACCAGATTTTCCTGAACCCATTCCTGGAAACTGGATCCTTTGACTACACCGAATTTCATCCCGCGGAAACTGTCCAGATTGATAACCTGCGGTTTGGGCAGGGATGAAAGAGCAATGATCTGTGCTTCGCCGTTGTAATATGTACGGGTGAAATCGACCCGCTGTGCGCGTGAGTCGGTCTTGGATAAACCGCCGCCGATCACATCGATCTGTCTAAGATCCAGTGCATCAAGAATACCGTCTCTGGCAAAACTGGTCTTTTGCAGGCGAACGCCCATGCGCTTACAGACCTCTTCCATCAGGGCGATGTCGATCCCGGTGGAGTTTCCGGAGTCGTCTTCAAAAACAAACGGTACGAATTCCAGCGGTGCGCCGAAACGAAGAACACCGGCCTGTTTTACATCTGACAGATCATCCGCAAATACGGATGAAACCATCAGCATCAATACGACAATGACAAATAACGGAAATAATTTTTTCATTTTCTCTCCTTATTCAAAAATTTTCTCCTAACATAGGATTTTACCAAATTTTGAACGATATGTCATAAAAACGATAAAAACAATACATAAGTTTCACAAATTCAAAGTGGTGTCAGGTGGTTAACTTATTTCCGTTCCGCGAGGATAACTCTGCGGTGAAGATATGCTCCGTCCGGGGATTCATCCTCACAGGTGAGGAGAACCAGCGTATTTTCTGTAAGTATTTCCAGCATGTCTGAAAAATCGTCTGCATCGATGAGAACGTTGGCGTATACCTGGAAAATCTGTATCTTTTCTGACCGGTCTGTGATCAGGATTTTATCTCCTGATACCAGTGTGCCGAGGAATAGAAAAGGCCCCGCCTCAGCTGTATTCAGATGATTGTGTCCGACGATGACGCTCAGACCTTCCCCCGGCAGCGCGGAGGATTCCAAAAGACCGATATTCCTTCCCAGACATTCTACAGGATAATCTCCATCCATCATCCGGACCGCTACAACGGATTCCATCACGTCAAGGGAGGGAATCTGCAGCGTCAGATCGGTACTGCCGCAGGCAATTCCCTTTGGGCGCAGCGGGATCGGAGAGATGGAACGCGAAGAAAAACCCGCAGCCGGCAGTTTTCCTTCATTGTTTAAAAAACGATGGAAGTCAACAACCTGTCCCGTTTCTGCGGAAAGCATCACTCCGCCGGCCTTCGGGATTAAGAGATAAAATCTGCCCTCACTGTCACGTTCCAGAGGCTCGCCGTTGTTATATGCCGCAGAGATGGAATACCCGGCAGCCGGATGGAGATAAACCCGCTCTCCCTCTGCTGCCACAGGGTACGCGTTGATGATTTGCAGTTTTTCACCGTTTTCATAGGTCAGGAACAGTTTTTCCTGTGAACCGGGTGTGGTCTTGATGATGTATCTGACCGCACCTTCGATATTTTCCGCGGCACTGCCATCCGTTTTAACAACCATGTGCCCGTTATTATTCGGTATGATCTTCCATGCGGTCAGGACAAAATTTTCCGGAGAAGCATCTTCGCTGACCAGAACAGCGTCAGTCCCGCCCGAGAGCGTCCCGCCGATAAAAACATCGGCTGAAGACTCCCCTTCCGGCTGAACTGATAATCCATAAGTTGTACCGCTGAGGTCGCCTTTGATGATAATATCGCTTTCAATCGCGCCTGCGTTCACAGAAGCAGCTTTGTCTGAATACGAGTTGTAGTTTTCCGGAAAAACCTCATTGGCGTGGCTGTAGAAAGTCTGAAAACTGCTGTCATTAGCCACGTTCGAATTGTTGATTATATTCACCCCGATCGCCGGTCCCGTGGAGGCAGCCGATACATCTCCTTCCACGACAACAATTACTATTCCGCCGGCATTTTCCGCTGTTATACCGTAAGCAGCTGCCTCTGTTTTTTCTGAATTGACATGAATATTGGCAGCCACATAGATACCCGTGCTGCCGCTTTTTTCAGACCGGATACGAATCCCTGCCGGAGACCCTTCTCCTTCAGCCCCTGTTTCTGTGAGCGAGATTCCTCCGCTCAATTCGATTGAAGATGTTCCCGCTGATGTCAGGCTGTCTATGCCATATCTGTTCAAATATTCCCACCCCGAATCTTTGATGGTCAGTCCTTTTGCCCGCACATAATATTCACCCCCGTCTGCAGCCATGATGCGGATCGCGCCTGACGCTCCGCTGAGATTACCGGCATTAACAGTGACTGATGAATTCTGCCCTGTTGAGGAACCATACAACGCACCGGATTTTTCTGAGGTTATATCGGTGGTGGTCAGCTCTATTCTGCCGCCACTCTCGGCACCGGCACTGAGAGCTTCCGCTTCCGTGGTAATTGTCCCGGTTTTTGCGTCGAGTTGTCCGCCATTCAGACTGTTTAATTGACTGCCCAATTGTGTTCCGGTAACATCACCGGTTTCCATATGAATCGATGACGCATTATCAGATACGGCAATGATTCCCGTCCAGCCGGTGACGTTCCCGGTTATGAGGTCAGCGTGGCTGTTGTTTGTGGCCCGGATGATCAGCCCCTGGTTTCCCCATTCCAATCCGGTCATGATGTCCCCGGTCCTGACGGTTGAGACGGATTTGGCTCCAATGGATTCAACCACAAGGCCATAAGCTGCCTGCGCATACTCCGGTTTTATAACTGTCACGTTTTCCGTACTGACATCAGCACTGAATCCATCTTCGGATCCGACATAAACACCAAACTCATCCGTGGTTACATTCCCAATAGTTATGGTTTGATCTCCATTAATCGCATTTGCCTCGATGACAACTGTTTCGTTGACATCCTCCGCGGCATAAGTAATATCAATTCTTCTGTTCATATAATTCCTTTCGGTTCGTTTCTAAATCAGTCTCTTTTGTTGCCATCCTGAGTTTCTGATGAATGTCCCTTTATGGAAATGTCACGATTACCCTGAAAAAATATGGGTATAGTCCCCAAAGAGAATACTTTGATTCATTATTCCGATTGTATATAAAAATAACCGCTGCGGGAGTAAAAAATCCTGAGCGGTCAAATTGGACACCTAAATGGCACATCGTTTTCTGTATTTGACAGACTATTTTTGTGAGGCTCATTTTTTACCGTTCAGAATTAAAAATCGACCGTTCGGGAATCCGAAATGTCCTGATTTGCTTCTTTTCGATACAATGGAATCATAAAGGATTGCGGAGGTGAATAATCTATGGATAACACAGTCGTAAAGGTTGAAAACCTTGTAAAGAATTATAAGGAGCTCAGAGCGGTGGATCATCTGAATCTGGAAATCAGGGAAGGTGAAATTTTTGGCCTTCTCGGACCGAATGGCTGCGGGAAAACCACAACCATCAGCTGTATTCTGTCGCTGCTCAGCTTTGATGAGGGAAGAATTGAGGTATTCGGGAAAGAAATGACCCCGGTCAGCTATGACCTGAAGTCAATGATCGGCATTGTTCCGCAAAACATGGCTGTCTTTGATGAACTGTCAGTCTATGAAAATGTGGACTGTTTCTGCGGCATGTACATCGCGGACAAAGCTGCCCGGCAGCAATACGTCGATGAAGCCCTTGAATTTGTGGGACTGAACGATTTCCGCAAGTTCCGCCCGAAAAAGCTTTCCGGAGGTCTGGCACGGCGTCTGAATATTGCCTGCGGTATTGCGCACAAACCCAAGCTTATCATCTTCGATGAACCGACAGTAGCGGTCGATCCCCAGAGCCGCAACAAGATCCTGGAAGGCATCATTGACGAACTGAAGCGCACCATCAAAAATACCGAGACAATCTTTATTGAAATGGAAGAACCCGGCAGTGACCTGACCGGTAAAATGAAGGCGCTGCCTAATGTAAGCGAAGTGAACTGGAAAGCGGGCAATCTCATCATTGCCTGTGCCGGCGGCAGACATAACCTGATCGATATTATGGAGATCCTTCAGGCGGAAAAAGTTGAATTCGGCCGTGTCTGGTCCGAACTTCCGACACTGAATGATGTCTTCCTGACGATTACCGGGAAGGAATTGAGGGATTAGGTAATAGTGGTTAGTGGCCGATTTTTGGCAGTCATGTGCAGGATATTGCATAAGAATAACAGTTCAGCACAAACTTATATTTTGACTGACCACCGATCACTGAACATTGGAGAAAACTATGTTTTGGAATACGATGAAATATGAGATTCGCAGGAATTTCAGGACAAAAGAAGTGATCATCTGGATGATCCTCTTTCCTGTCGTTATGGGAACACTCTATAAATTTACGTTAGGAAATCTTGGAAAGGACAATCTCTTCTCTACCGTGCCCGCGGCAGTGGTGGAAAATGAGAAGGATCAGCTGTTTCACTGGATCATGGATGCCATGAACAATGGTTCTTTCAGTGAAGAGAACGATATAACAGAAGGCGGTAAGAAACCGCTCATGGATCTCACTTATACCGATGCGGCGAATGCCATTGAGATGCTGAAGCACGGAGATGTGAAAGGGATCATCTATATAGATCCGCCGGATGAAGAAACGAAGGAGGATCCTCAGAACCGGAAAATGGCTGAGATCATGGATATGATCAATCAGATGGCGGAAGACGGCACTCTTGCTCAGTATCTGGATGAAGAGTCCAACAATTACGTCAGCTATTATCTGAGTGACATGGGTGACGGGAATTTTATCTCCAACACCAAACTGTCTGTGATGTTCAAGAGCAACGGCGCGGATCAGAGCATGATCAAAAGAATGAGCGACATGTATATGAGTATGCAGGAAGCCTCCAGAGAGCTGGCAGCCAATGCAGCGATGAGTGAGGATGGGGAAGATGTCGGCGATATCTCGAAAGCCATGAGCAGCGATGTCCCTTATATTAAGGAACTTGAACTGACGAAAGGTGATACGGATTCCTTCCTGATCTATATGTACAACCTGATTGCCATGGTCGGGATCTTCGGGTCTATGTCGGGGCTGACCATCGCGCAGAATCTGCAGGCGAACCTTTCTCCGCAGGCTGCCCGGCGTTCCTGTTCCGGCATGACTAAGAGTAAGCAGGTTCTGGCAGACCTGCTGGCTTACTATATCTCCCACAGCGTCTGCGTCATCATTACCATTACCTTCATTACCCTGGTACTCGGGGTGAATTTCGGTGAACGGCTCCCTCTGGTCTATCTGGGCGGCATTCTGGGCGGGATCATGGGTGTCTCGTTCGGGTATTTTATCGGTGCTGTCGGAAAAATGAGTTACGGCGCTAAAACCGGCATCATCATGGCCCTGAACATGACGCTGTGCTTCATGAGCGGGCTGATGGTTCCCGGGATCAAAGCCATGATCATCAAATATATTCCGATCCTCAATGAGATCAACCCGGTGGCGATCATCAGCGATTCCTTCTACTACCTGAGTGTGGATGCGGATCTGACCCGTTTCTGGGGAAAGATGGTGATTGTCTGTATCCTGACGGTGATTTTTGTCCTGTTTGGATTTTTGATGACACGGAGGACAAAATATGCAAGTCTTTAAACTCTTTTTCAAGATAGCCCGATCCAAGATTTTCATCGGAATTGTGTATCTTGTTGTGTTTCTGGCGATCTGTTTCCCGATGGTGCGGTCGACTCAGGAAAAGCTCGATTTTACCGATACCTCACTTGCGCTTTATGTCCGCGATGAGGATCACAGCGAAGCGAGCGAACGGCTGATCCGGACACTGGCGAAAAAGAACGAGATCGTGGAACTGGAAAATGACAACACGAAAATTATGGACGCCATGTATTATGAGATCGTGGATTACGCGCTGGTGATCCCGGAAGGTTTTGAATACCGTCTGAGTCATCTTGATGATGAAGCGATGAGCCAAGAACTGTTCCGGTCTTACCACATGCGGGACAGCTACGCCGTGGCGATGATGAATCTGGATCTGAACGAATATGTACGTAACGTCCGTATGAAGATCGCACAGGGACTTCCCCTTTCCGATGCACTTACGGCAGTTGAGAATGCCATGGAACAGGGCGTTGAGGTGAAATTTTATGTCAGCGATGAAAAGACTTTTGTGGACGAGAACTACACACAGGATTTCGCTGTCTTCTTCCAGATGCTGCCTTATGTCCTGATTGCTGTTATCGTCAACGTGCTGAGCCCGATCCTGCTGACGCTGAACAGAAAGGAACCGCGTGACCGTATCGAATGTTCCCGTGTGAGTATCGCCTCTTATGTCCGGCAGATCTTTGCAGGCAGCGCGATCCTGACGCTGGTTGTCTGGCTCGTGTTTATGCTTGGCGGGATGCTGCTTTATGGCGGCATGTATAAAGGAACAAGCTGCTGGATGGCGGTTTTGAATTCCTTCATTTTTGCGATGTTCTCCGCGATGTTTGCTATTTTTATCGTTTCCTTCAACGTCAGTACCACTGTTGTCGGCATGATCTCGCAGATCTTCGGGCTGGGCATGGCATTTATCAGCGGCTGCTTTATGCCGCAGTCTATGATGGGCAATGGCGTTTTGACTGTTGCGAAGTTTCTGCCTGCTTACTGGTATGTGAAGGCAAATGATATCCTATCCGGCGCCCGGATCGGAACTATGCGCGATGTATGGGTGTGTTTTGGTGTGGAGTTCGTCTTCTTTGTCCTGCTGCTCGCGGCGACTGTCATAAAGAGAAGCAGAAGGTAGTTTGTATTGTATCACGTTGTCAGGGGCAGGAAACAGGTTACAGGTGATCGGTGTTAATTTTTACAGCGGTTTCGAAATTTGCCTGAACCGTGCACAATGCCCCTTAAATAATTAAAGGAGTTGAATTATGAGTAAGAAAAACCTGAAAGTCATTATCCCTGCTATCGCAATGGTTTCCGTATTGGTGATGTTCATCCTGAACTATGCGGCTCCGAATTTTCCCGGCTGGCTGGCTGTCTTTGCCGGCGGTATCGCCATTGTCATCTGTTCAATGATAGCCAAAAACAAAGAAGAGTAATTGTTGATTTTCAAGAGACACATGGAGACCCGGCCATTGGGCCGGTTTCACCTCTGTAATGGTTCCGTCTCCGTGATTCGGCTTTGTAAATTTTGAAAGGAATTTATTATGAAAAAAATCACCATTTTGTTTGTCCTTTTAGCTGCTCTGGCAGCTTTTGGGACTGTTTTCGCTCAGGCTGGCGCTCCGCTGGATATGACTGTCGCCGAGCCATTCCTTGGAACCTGGTTTATGTCTGAACTCTGCGGACAGGGTCAGTGTATGGATGCTTCTCTGCTCGGTATGTCCGGCATGTCAGTCGTTTTCAAAAATGACGCTACCATGGCTGTTGCCCTCGGCGGTGAAGAACAGGGTGCTGTGCCCTGGTACACCGAAAACGGTACTGCCTATGCCTGCAATGGTGCTGAAGAGAGTGAATGCACATGGCTGCCGATGAGCATCACCGAAGATGGAAAGCTTTCCATGGGTGACGAAACTTCATCCATGATCCTCATCCGGGACGAAATCAAACCCTTCGGTACTGCCGAACCCAAATCCGATGCTGCTTATGAAGATTTCAAGGGCGAATGGTTCCTTGAATCCGTGATCAATGATGGTGTATCCCTTCCTGCGTCCATGATTGGCTTGCAGGCAAAACTGGTGGTTCGTGAGGACAGCCTGGACTTCAGCCTTACCAATCCCATGGACCCGGAAGAAAAGGATGGACAGGATAACGCCGGTTATGAGATCAAAGACGGCACGCTTACCGTGGTCTTCACGGATGGTGAATCATCCGAGACTGTTACCATGCAGTATCACACCGACGATTCTGTAGTCGTATCCATGACAGATGGAAACCTGGTCTTCGTTCGTGAAGAAAATCTGACCACCGGTCCGAGCCTGCTGGATATGCTGGGCGAAGCGTTGTCCGAAGGAGCAGCATCCGGCAAAGATGTTGAGATCGGCAGCACCGGATTTCACATCAGCATTCCCGAGGACTACGCCGAGGTTGAACTCACTGAAAAAGATAAAGCTGATGATATGATCGCTTATTATCGCAGCGATTCCAACGCGATGGATTTTGACATTTATCAATTTCCGACCGAAGGTCAGTCTTATATGGATTATGCCCGAACCGAAGCGGCAGAGTATGGTGTAAAGGCGGATGATGTGGAAGATTGGCAGGTCAACGGGATCGATATCGCAAAATATTATTCCACGGAAGAATATGACGGCGAATCCTACCCTTGTGTGACCTGGATTTTTGAAGCGGGTGATGATTTCCTTGAGATCGCCTTCTGGCTCGATGGCGAAGGCGCGGAAGACCTGGCTGATCGGATCATCTTCTCTCTGACGAAGTAAAAACCGATTGTAAAATGCCTTATTAAAACATAAACAGCTCCCGCAAGATTGAACGGGAGCTGTTTTCATACTGTTTTTTAAAAAAAGCCGCTGTTGTTGCCTGACAGGTCAGGCATTATGCATAAATCAGTGCATCTTTAGAATACCAGAAAATCTTCAGTCAGGAAGGAGAAGTCTGCTCTGGCGTAGTTAAAATCGTTATACGCGTAGAGCTGTACATTATGAGTGCCGATTTCCTGTATGGGACCGCAGATCTGAGTGCTGCCGTTCGCCGGACCGCCGCTGTATTGAACCTGCCCGTCAACATTGATATCAACGGAAGACGCTCCGTTTGTGCTCCAGTGAACCGAGACACAGGTGCCTCCAACTCCTTCAAAGAAGTCCGGATAAAAACTCAGGATTTCCACATTTGACGGTACTTCAGTCGGGTACCAGGGATTGGGATCCGGAGGAAGCTCTGTCGGGTACCATGGATTCGGATCCGGAGGCAGCGGTGTCGGATTCCAGTCATTTCCGACGCGGATCTTGACCCAGACCGACTGTCCGAAATTCGATCCCTGTGGATTGAGCATCTGCCAGAATCCCTGATACGTACCGTCTGCGTAAGGCGCGACCAAATCAACTGAAATATCCAGTGACTCACCCGGGGCGATATAGGCGGGAATGCTGACTGTTTTCCCGTTCATCTGGTTTCCGGAGACAAAGACGAGACTGTAATTTTGGGTCCAGGCACAGGTGCCGGAATTTCGGATACGCCATGTCTTCCGGAAGTGTTCTCCCGGGCTCATCCTTTGATTATCCGGAATGGTCACATCGGAAACATAGGCCATCGCGTTGGAACAGGTTGTGACAGATGATTTTGTCGGAACAACGATGACAGGTACGGTCGGTGTCATGATCTGGTCAGGACGCGTGATCCCATTTTCACTGTAGTTTTTTGAAAAGAACACGTTCGCGATTCTCTGTGCGGTTCCGTCATAGATCATATCCAGCAGGTGTTGATTGATAACCGGAGTCAGGGTTGAGTGCTTTCTGAGTCCGAAAGCGTATCTTTCCTGTGAAAAACCACTGTAAAAAACCTGATATTTTCCTGTCGGCTGATATTTGAGATCATAAGCGTCCCTATCCGTCAGCACCAGATCTACGACTTTTCTGTTTAAGGCTTTCATTGCTGAGGAAAGGTCGGAATAAGTGAAAATATTTCGCGAGCTGACATATCCGGTTTTTACGAGATTGGTCTTTATCCATTCCTCAAAGACCGTTCCTTTTTCCACGCCGATCTTCAGATTCGTGAAGGTTGATAGTTCAATTGACGCCGGCTTTATCATCGAGGCCAGTGCGATGAATTCCGCGTCACCTGTATAATAAAAGTGCGTCAGATCCAGCAGCTGCTCCCGTTCTTCCGTGATAGAAAAGCCGCCTCCGATCACATCGATCTGTCTGACATTCAATGAGTCGATCAGACCATCGAAGGCAAAATCAACAGGTTCTGTTTTGACCCCCATCCGGCGACCGATTTCCTCCATCAGAGCCACATCTAATCCGGTAAGCGTATCTTCTTCGTAAAAAACAAAGGGAATGTATTCCGGAGAGACTCCTAATCTCAGAATTCCTTCTTTTTGAACCAAAACCAGATCGTCTTCGCTTTCCTCTGCGAAAACCGCAGCTGGGAACAGCAATATGACCAGAATCAACAATATCCATTTTTTCATACCGCACCACCTTTTTTGTGTGATAAGTGATGCCATTTTATCTGAAATGGGAATTTATAGGATTTCTAAGAACGCCGAATGGTAAAAAATTACGCCTGAATGGTGGTCAGTGAAATAGTGAAAAAACTTCTTATTCCTTGTTATTCTTCATCAGTTCGTTCAATTCCGCGGTTTTTTTCCGGTAGATAAGGAACATGATGAGCCAGACAATAAAATAGCTCAAGGTCATGATCCCGGTCCAGATCAGAATGCTTACAGGATCCGGCGGGCACCAGCCGCAGTAAAGCGCGATCGGAATGTTGAAAACCATGATCAGCAGGAAATGGAATACTGCCGCCTTGGTCAGCCCCCAGTCAAACACTTCCGGGTCATGGAAGATAACCCCTGCCCAGGCTGCCGCACCCAACAGTCCCGAAAGCAGGGTGTTGACGATCATTGCCGCCCTGACAGAGCCGGTCCTTTCGACCAGCACAGGAGAAACAATTACCGGAGGCTGTGCGCTTTTGTCACAGGAGAGATAAGATATAAGATTCCCGATCAGCATTCCGAGGAAAAAACCAATCAGAGCGAGTTTGAAGACCTTTTTCTTCATCGCTTCTCATTCCTTTCTGACAATCGCTGTTTGATGATGGGTATAAAACGCCGGGATGCCCAGGTGAAGCTGCCGTCTTCAAATTCGATACGGAGCGTCCCGCTGATGGTGAAGTCAAAGTTTTTCACTTTCTGAAGATTGACGATCTCGAAACGGGATATTTTCAGGAACATGCTGCTTTTGAGCATATTTTCAGCTTCCTGCATGCTTTTACGAAGCCTGAAGTCCCCATCCATCGTTGAAACCAAAAGACTTTTGTTGTCAGCCTGAATGCGGATAATGCGATCTTCGGTGATGCGGTGTATCCTGCCGCTGCTGTCCTGAACAAAAAGGTCATTGCCGCCGGATTTTTTGATGAGATCTATCAAAAGACTGATCTGCTCATCCATCTGTGACGCTGAAACGGTGATGATGATGTTGTTCAGATCAGGATTCTTTTCGAATATGATATCGATGTTTTTCATTGCGGCAAAACCTTCATATTATTTCTATTTTACCATAATAATATGAATAAGCCCTTTACTCCGGGTACGGAGCGGCGTAAAGCCGTCAGGCGGAAAGATATAAAAAAGGCGAGATGATTTTTCACATCTCACCTTTTGCATTTTATTCAGCTTCGCTGAATCGGATCATGGCGGATACAGTTTTATTCACCAAGCAAATTTTCGATCTGTTGGCGGTAGAGCTTGAAGTTTGCGCCTGAAACCGGTTCGCCCGCGATCTCACCCTTTTCATTGACGAAATAAGTAGTCGGGAAGGCCTGAACTTTGAAGAATTCGATCAATTCATCTGTAGGAACAATAATGGTATAGGTGATGCCGAGATCATCAACGATGTCTTTGGCTTCCGCGATCAGGTCTTCTGATGTCGCGTCATACACAAGTCCGACGATCTGTGCCCCTTTGGGTTCTATCTCCTGATTGAGAAGGAGCAGGTTCGGAAATTCGGAAATGCAGGCGCCGCAGGTGGTTTCCCAGATGTTGAACATGGTCACTTTATGCCCGCTGAAGAGGTCGGAGCTTTTGACCGGATTGCCATAAATATCAGTGGTCTCGAAAGAGAGACCGGTTCCGCTTTCGATTACTTCCTCAAGTCCGATCGGTTTTGAGAACTTGAAGAGCGGTACATAATCAGCGATGCTGTCATACAGGGCCTTGTACTCGGTCTTGTATTCTTCATCCGCATTTTCAATGTTGTTGTCATCGGGCATGTTCCCCTGCACGAGGTAGAAATTGTATTCTTCCGCATTGCCGGCAGGAATGAAAACCATATGGTCAAAGTAGTCTTTCCATTCTTCCTCGCTTAAATCGTACCATTCGGCATTATCGTCAAGGAACTTTTGAAAAGCTGCCTTGTCCTCCGCTTCGGTTGTACCGTTTGGAATACCGACAACGGTAAACAGCGTCGTCACTTTGGATGAATGTTCATCGAGAAGGTCAAAATATTGCTGTTTCTTTTCATCCGTTGCTCCGGAACTATTGAGATCTTCGATAATGGCTGACATATCTGACACATATTTATTATAGTCTTCTTCAGTGCTGGTGATATAGATGACCTGTAAGGTAACGATTCCTTTCCCTTCTTCCAGACCGCCGGAAGCACGAATGCCGCCTTTTGCGTTCAGGAAAGATTCGGGAACCTGGAATTCGTCAATACCGACAAGAGGTGCTGTCCAGACCTTTTTCCCGGCAGTGTTCAGCAGTGAAAAGCCCGCGGGTCTTCAAATCATCAAAAACGGCCTGCACATCGATGTCATCAGAAGATTTTGACGCATCTGCTTCCGGTTCATCGGCCGGAGTTTCTTCTGCTGTCTTTTCTTCAGCTGGAACTTCAGCCGGAGCTTCCTCTGCCGGCTTTTCTTCAGCCGGAGCTTCAGTCGGAGCTTCTGTCGGTACTGCGGTTGGTTCGGCAGGTACTTCTGTTGGAGCCTCTGTTGGCTGGGCAGGTACTTCCGTCGGAGAGGCAGTCGGTGCAGGCTGCGTTTTTGGGCTGCAGGCGCAAAGGGCTGCGGCAACGGCAATGATCATTATCAGTATATAAAGTTTTTTCATATTTTGATCCTTTTTTATCGTATCTATTCAGACCGGAGCATACGGAGACTGACACTTTACTGCGGTGAAATCC
Source organism: uncultured Chloroflexota bacterium (assembly GCA_902774215.1). Lineage (GTDB taxonomy): Bacteria > Chloroflexota > Anaerolineae > Anaerolineales > Anaerolineaceae > Flexilinea. The sequence continues at coordinate 47,744 of CACYHU010000054.1, read as the reverse complement.
GCATGAATGACCTCTCACCTGTGATACATCACCCGGCCCTGAACAGCTGCGAGAAATTATTCCTGAATTATAACTTTTTCTCAGGATGTTTTTGTCTTTTTACCGTAAATCAGGGAATGGATCGATGACAGGGGCAATGTGTTTGATGAGGATACCTGCTTCAATTCATTCACGGCCATGTCAGACCATACCCGGAAGGAGTTGGAATACTGCAAAGCGGCCGGGAAGCCGCTGAGCAAAACAGATGATCATGAACTGGGGGGATTGTACGGGAAAAACGCTGATCCGGGGTTCATTAGTGATGAAGAGTATATCAAGCTGTTCTTTTTCACAACGCATTGATGAATCCCGATTTGGATTATAAATATGGAAAAAAATACAAATTTATAAAAAGTTCGGATAATAAAAAGTGATTACTCATAAAAAAGCAAAAATAATATGCATGAAAATACGGAGAAAGTTCGGTAAAAATTCGGAAATATGGTAAAATAAAATAGCCTAAGCAGGAAAGTTCGGAAAAAGGAGGACACCATGACCATAGAAGAAATAATGCACGGTGAATCAAAGAACATTGAATTCAAAGAATCCCTGCCAAAAGACTCCGAAAAATATGTGAAAACCATTATCGCCTTTGCCAATACACAAGGCGGACAATTAATAATCGGTGTCGCAGACAAAACACGAACAGTTGTGGGTGTGGATGACGCGGAAGTATTTAAAATAATGGATCAGGTCGCGAATGCCGTTTCAGCATCCTGCACACCGCAAATAATACCGAACATTACTTTCCAGACACTTGAAGGAAAAACGGTAATAACGGTATCTGTTTCTCCGGGAGCAAACAGACCGTATTATTTCAAATCAAAAGGGAAAGAATATGGTACCTATATCCGTGTAGGCGGGACTTCCAGACAAGCTGATCCCGACAAAATAAAAGAGTTGGAATTTGAAGGCGCGAGAATTTCATGGGACGAACTAAAATGCATAGGATATACAGTAACTGACAGTGCGATTAACAAACTATGCCGTGATATAAATCGCTATCGAAAAGACATACCGGGTATCCGCAGTTCGGGCAAAAAGCTGCCAAAAGTGACAAAAACACAGCTCGAAGATTGGGGATTGATCAAATATGATCATGAAATATGCTTGGCTTCCAATGCCTTTGCGTTATTAACAGGCTCTTATTTCCGCTTTTCCAAAACCCAATGTGCCGTATTCGCAGGAACCGAACGAGGTATTTTTATCGATAAGCGGGATTTCTCCGGTCCGCTTTACGAACAGATTGAAGATGCTTATGATTTTGTGCTTCGAAATATTCGTATTCAGGCAAAAGTTGAAGGATTGGTTCGGAGAGAAAAATATGAATTGCCTCCGGATTCAATTCGTGAAATGATCATCAATGCCCATTGCCATCGGAACTTCCTTGAACCTGCCTGTGTTCAGGTGGCAATTTTCGAAGATCGGCTTGAAGTCACATCCCCGGGGGGGCTTTATTTTGGATTGACGCTGGAAGAAGCTCTGGAAGGTCATTCAAAACAGCGCAACAGAGTTATCGCGGAGGTGTTTTATCAGATGGGATTGATTGAATCATGGGGAACCGGTTTACGAAAAATCAAACGGGAAGCGAAAGAATACAATCTTCCTGCCCCTGAATTTGTTGAAAGTGCAGGTGCTTTCAGAATTAACCTGTATCGTCAATCAATATACAGCGGGCAGTATGCCTCCTTTGTTCCGGAAGGTTCTGTGATCAGGGAGGATGCCTTGGAGTACGATTCGGTTATTCCTTATGATAGAAATTCGGTAAAAAGTTCGGAGAAAAGTTCGGAATATTCTTTACTTAGCAGGACAAAAAGAAATATACTGAACCTGATTCGTTCGGATAACAGCATATCAGCTGCCGCAATCGCGGAAAAATTATCTCTCACTTCACGGGCAGTTGAGAAAAACATCAGGCAGCTTCGTGAGGATGGCTATCTGCTGCGGAAGGGCGCCGCGAGGGGCGGATATTGGCTGATACTTAAGTGATCCGAAACAGGATTATCAACAGCCTCAGTGATACAAATGCCTGGGACTGTTTTTTTTAAGGTTTCCATCGCCTGAGTCAATGCAGCCTGTTCTGCTGACTCAATTTGAATTTTAAGGCTCTGTTGTGATACTCCTCATAATGAACTGCTGGCTTATCCGAGCAATGCCATCAATTCATCTGTCGAAAGTGATGAGATAGCACTGGTTTCACCGGACAAAACAGAATCAGCCAGGTCCTGTTTGGCTTCCTGCAGTGCGAGTATCTTTTCTTCGATTGAATCTTTGACGATCAGCCGGTAAACAGTGACCGTGTTCGTCTGACCGATACGGTGTGCCCGGTCTGTTGCCTGGTTTTGTGCGGCGATATTCCACCAGGGGTCATAGTGGATCACGACATCCGCTCCGGTCAGGTTCAGTCCGGTACCGCCCGCTTTGAGTGAGATCAGAAAGACAGGTGTGTCCCCTTCGTTGAATTCACGAACCATGCGGATACGCTGCTCTTTGGATGTGGCTCCGGTCAGTTTCAGATAGGGAATCTCCTCTTTTTGCAGGTCTTCCTCCAGTAATGCCAGCATGGAAGTAAACTGTGAAAAGACCAGCATCCGGTGGCCTCCGCCGATAGCACTCTGGATCAGTTCAATGCAGGCTTCCCGTTTGGCACTTCCGCCGTGATAATCTTCAAACAAGAGGGATGGGTCACAGCAGATTTGACGGATACGCATCAGCTCTGTCAGGACTTTAAGCTTGTCTTCCCCGGAGTTTCCGAGCCCGGAAAGCATCTGCTTCATATGTACGACCTGCCCGTCATAAACCTTGCGCTGATCTTCTTCGAACCGGGTATACCGGACTTCTTCCAGCTTTTCCGGCAGGTCCTTCAGTACATCCGTTTTCAGCCTGCGGAGTATAAAAGGCGAGACCATCTGACGCAGCCGGGCAGAGATGGCTTCATCTTTATTTTTGACGATCGGTGTTTCAAACCGGCTCGAGAATTCCTGATAGCTGTATAAAAATCCGGGCATCAGGAAATCAAAGATGCTCCACAGTTCCGCAAGACGGTTTTCGACCGGTGTTCCTGTGAGAGCAAATCGGTACCGCGCAGATGCCGCTTTCACAGATTTGGTGACAGCCGCTTTTTGGTTTTTGATATACTGGGCTTCATCGAGGAACATGACCGTAAACTGTATGCCGTGATACAGGCTGATGTCCTTTTTGAAAAGGTCATAACTGGTGACGAGAACGTCAGCTTTTTCTTTGCTGTTCGGAAGGGAAAGTTCAGAGAGGATCGTCTTTCGCTGCCCGGCAGATCCGACGATCAGCTTCACTGAAAGATCCGGTGCGAATCGTCTGAACTCTTCCTGCCAGTTATAGACAAGAGAAGCCGGGCAAACGATCAGGCTGGTACCTGTATCCCCATCGTCTTTCAGTGACTGCAGAAGTGTGATAGCCTGGATGGTTTTCCCGAGTCCCATCTCATCGGCCAGAATGCCGCCGAATCCGGCAGCGGTCAGTGTCCGGAGCCATTTGAATCCATATGTTTGATAGGGGCGGAGAATCTCTGACTGCACCTTCGGTGGTTCAAAGTCGGCATCACGGATGGTCGAAAAATTCTTTACAAGCGCCTTGTAGGTACGGTCCCGGTTTGCAGCGAGTTCCTCATGTTTTTTGAGCATGGAATCGAGGTACAAGGCCCGATACATCGGCAAATGAGCCTCTTTCCCGATAATGTCCTCTGCTTTCATGTGGATCTCGTCTAACATCGTATTAAGAGATTCCAGCCGGTCATCCTGTGTCAGACGTACGTAATCACCGCTTCTGAGCCGGTGATATTTCTTTTTCGCCCGATAACTGTTGAGTATGTCCAGCAATTCTTCCGGGGAAACATCTTTTGATATAACGGAGATATCCATCAGGCCGCTCTCGATGCCAACGCCCACCTGAATAGATGGCGCAGTGCGTATTTTCAGCCTGTTGAAAGCTTCACTTCCCTGTACCTCACCATATCTGGAAAGTTCCGGTATGGTTTCAGTCAGCAGCGTATATAAATAATCATCAGATAAATAATTCCACACCATCTGCTGTTCCGGGTCAATATATTCAAAATAATTTACAAGGATCGACTTGATGCGGTCTTCCTGAACCCGGTCCCGATAAGTATCCCCGCTGCTGTTTTCATCATATAAATAGAACCTCTCCTTGTCATAGGATACATAAGCCTGGCAGAAACAGGCATCCTGATCAAGATCCATCTGAAAGAGAAATTCCGGTTCGGGCGGAAGCATCCGTTCCGCTTCTTCATAGCAATTATCCTGAAAATCGATATATCGGGATTGCAGGAAGGTTGGTACGACCCGGTAATAAAACTCCGGAAGGCTGTCCAGCCCGACACGGAAGCGGATATTTCCGTCTTTTTCAGCAGCAGACAGGAAAGGTTTCAGAACGTTTTCCTCTTCTCTGCTGATTTTGCTGAGGTTGGAATCGCTTAAAATGTAGCTGTCTGAGCTTCCGTGCAGGATCACCGGCATGGTTCCTGTCACGAGAACACCGTAAAATGTACCTTTGGAATCTGTTATCTTTTCCGATTTCAGGTAGACACGCATATCCGCGTGTCCAACTTTCAGCATTCCTGTCTCGTTGTTGTTTGTGCGGTTGATACTCTCAAAAGAGTTTCCTTCCGCGATCTCATAAAACTGGTCAAGCATGGCGCCGGTCAAAGAATCCTGCATTTTAAGTGATGGATTATAACCGTAATAAACCCTGGATTGCAGACGGTTATTCACTTCCAGAGATTCGCTGACTCTGCGCTGTACAAAGGTGAGCCAGGACAGGCTTTCATCGGTGAAATCTTCTTTTGAGAAATCGAGAATTTGGTTTTTTGTCAGTTCAAATTCCGATTCTTCCGAGAATGCCTGAACAAGTGTTTTCAGGTTTTTGACAACATTGCTTTTCGCAGATGAGGCATTTGGCGATTTTGTCTTTCTTCCGGCTGTAGATGTATCATTCCCTGCGCTCCGCCCTAATTTGAATGTCAGTGACACATTTCCGCCGTTAATAATGATCCGGGGAGAAAGCACCAGTGTTTTTTGTTTTTCCTGCTTTTCCTGCTGGTCATTCCCCTGTTGAGACGATGGGACTGCCATGGCTGAGAAAAAACGCGCAGCTGTCAGGTCTGTGGCATCACCAAGGTTGGACTGTCCGGCAATTGTCTGCATTTCTTTCAGGAGGATCAGTTCGTGTTCGCATAGTGGTTCGCTTGGCGGCACTGTATAGTAATAAAGTCCGCAGCTGCATCGTCTTTTTTCAATTTCGTTAAAGCTGAGAGAAATATACGTTTCGTGTTTACCCAGCTCATCGCCGATTTTTCCGCTGACCTGCAGAACCTGCTCTCCGGTTGTTCCGTAGGAAACATTTTTATCAATAATCAAAATCTGTCCGGTTTCCAGAATCTGAGCCGCCCGGTTGACTGCGTATTGGGTCGTCCTCAGGTTTTCCGCAGCCCGTTTTACATCAAAGTAGCCGCCTGCAGGCAGTGTGGAGAAATATTCTTTTGCCGGAATAATCATTTTTGACTCGAGCTCTTTTTGGGCTTTCAACTGATCTTTTTTGCGCTTAAGTTCTTCCTGATATTTTCTCGCATTGAACTCATTATCGGATTCTTCAAATATCCACGGTCCATGTTTCGCTTCCCAGTAATATAAAACTGCTGCTTCATGTTCACATGTGTAATAATATTGGCCTGATTTGTAATCCCAGACTCCCCTGTGTCTTTTTGTCCGGCAATTGCAGGAAAAAGAATTGACATCCCATTTTGTTGAATAGCTGCCGGGTGCCCCGGTAATATTTACGGAATAAACCTTGGTCCCGTCAATTACTTCCGAATGGGCTGATGTCTCAGTATCAGAAAACTGCCGGACCGCATTTTTCATGTATAACAGTTTTCCATTCCGCAGCATTTCTTCAGAGAAAAGACTGTTCCAGTCTTTCATTGATATATAGCGGCCGGTTTGCGGATTTATTGTTTTTTTATCAGCCATGATTTTCCATCCTTGTCGTAATCTTTTTTCTGCAGCTAAAAAGTATATCATGAATGATTTCGTAAGAAACCAGGGCAGTACAGCAATATATAAACAGACATATCAAATGTTGTTAATCAGCCGGAATGAGAAATAAAAACAGCCGGCGTATTTTCCGCCGGCTGCTTTGTAAAAAGTCGGAAGTGATCAGAATAATTTGCGGGCACCGCCGGCATCCAGCTTGCGCAGGCAGTTGGCGGGATCCTTGACCTTGGAGGTGAGGATCATAGCCGCGATGATATACGGTTTGTAGGAGGCTTCGAGATAAAGCGGGTCGATGTAGCGTTCGAAGACGCTGCGGTCCACTTCGCCTTCCTTGCAGGAAAGACCGGTGATATCGGCCGGGAGGCAGTGCATATAAAGTGCCTTGCCGTCTTTGGTCCTCTTCATCAGTTCTTCAGTGCAAGCCCAGTCTTTGTGTTCGGCATTCTGTTTGAGCAGTTCCTTTTCCAAAGCGTTGATGCCGTCGACATCGCCGGCCTGGTAGAGCTTTGTGCGTTTTTCCATGGCAGCGAAAGGAGCCCAGGATTTCGGATAGACGATATCGGCGCCTTCAAAGGCTTCTGCCATGTTATTGGTTTTGGTGAAAGTACCGCCGCCTTTGGCGACATTGTTCTTTGCGATTTCTTCCACATCGGACATGATTTCATAGCCTTCCGGATGGGCAAGGACAACATCCATACCGAAGCGGGTAAACAGACCGACAACGCCCTGTGGGACTGAAAGCGGTTTGCCATAAGACGGAGAATATGCCCAGGACATGACGATCTTCTTGCCCTTCAGGTTTTCCACTCCGCCGAAATGGTGGATGATGTGGTCGAAGTCGGACATGGACTGAGTCGGGTGGTCAACATCGCACTGCAGGTTGACCAGGGTCGGGCGCTGTTCAAGAACACCATCGTGGAAGCCTTCATCAACTGCGTCCATGAAGGTCTTCTGATATTTATGGCCTTCACCGATGAACATATCATCGCGGATACCGATCACGTCTGCCATGAAGGAAACCATGTTGGCTGTTTCACGTACTGTTTCACCATGGGCGATCTGGGATTTTTTCTCATCTAGATCGTTGACGGTCAGCCCCAACAGGTTACAGGCGGAAGCGAAAGAAAAGCGGGTGCGTGTAGAGTTGTCACGGAAAACGGAAATCGCCAGTCCTGAATCCCAGACGCGGCAGCTCTTGTTCCGTTCGCGCAGGTCGCGCAGGGCATCGGCAACGGTGAAGATGGCGTCGATTTCATCATCGGTCTTGTCCCATGTCCAATAAAAGTCATTATTGTACATGTTGTTGATGTTCAGTTTTTCAAGATGATTTGCAAGTTCGTAAGCTTTAGACATTTTTACTCCTTATAGAGGTTTCAGGTATCAGATGTCTTCAATACGATTTCTTTCTGAACCTGACTTGTTTATTATTACAGGTTGGGTTCCAGACGGCGGGAACAGTAGAAACTGATACCTGTCACCTGAAACCTGAGCACCGGCCACTTTATTTAATATTGTTGTTTGTTTTTCCACCGCGGTAAACGGTTACATCCTCATCACCTTTGCCTTTGTAGAGCATCGGGACAGCGGCATAAACAGCTGCGCAGGTGACCAGGTCCTGTTTCCAGGTGATTTCATTCGGGGCATGCGCCTGGGATTCAGCACCGGGGCCAAAACCTACACAGGGAATGCCGTAACGACCCTGGATGGAAACACCGTTCGTGGAGAAGGTCCATTTGTCGACCAGCGGACGATGGCGCAGGTGCATGGCGCCTTCGGCACCGATGCGCTCTTCACCGAACATGGCATGATAGGAATCAACCAGAGCCTGAACATGCGGTGCGGTTTCCTTGTTGATCCAGGTCGGGAAGTAACATTCGGTCTCATAAACCAGGCCGGTCCATGCGGGGCGGTCGTACATATACATGGAAACTTTTACATCATCGCCGTATTTCCTGCAGGCCGGCAGGTCACGGATCTCCTCCAGACAGGAATCCCATGTTTCACCGGCGGTCATGCGGCGGTCAATAGAGATCGCGCAGGAGTCGGCAACCGCACAGCGGGACGGGGATGTATAGAATATCTGGGAGACGGTGCAGGTACCACGGCCGAGGAAGCGGGCATCTTCCCAGTGTTCCGGGTTGTACTTCGGATCGAGCATCTTGATCAGACCTTTGATCTCGGTGCCTTCCTCCGCATCATTCTGGTTCAGGTCACGGACGTTTTCGATGATTTCTGCCATCTTGTAGATCGCATTGTCACCGCGCTCAGGAGCGGAACCGTGGCATGAGATACCCTTAACATCCACGCGGATCTCCATGCGGCCGCGGTGACCGCGGTAGATACCGCCGTCTGTCGGTTCGGTGGAGATGACGAATTCCGGTGTGATGCCATCTTCATTATGAATATACTGCCAGCACAGGCCGTCACAGTCTTCTTCCTGAACGGAACCGACGATGAGGATTTTTGTTCCTTCGGGGATCAGGTTCAGGTCTTTCATAATTTTCGCACCATAAACCGCTGATGCCATGCCGCCTTCCTGGTCGGAGCCGCCGCGTCCGCCGATTTCGGTTTCGTTTTCGTAACCCTCGTACGGATCGAATTTCCAGTTGTTGATGTTGCCGATACCGACGGTATCGATGTGGCTGTCAATGGCAATGATGCGATCTCCTTCGCCCATCCAGCCTAAGACATTGCCTTGCGGGTCGATCTCGACCTTGTCATAACCTAATTTTTTCATTTCTTCCGCGATGCGGTGGATGACGCCTTTTTCCTCAGAGCTTTCAGAGGGAATAGCGATCATATCCCGCAGAAACGCGGTCATAGCCGGACCATAATCCTGGGCTGCCTTTTTGATTGCATCAAAATCCATGTCAAAACCTCCCGTTTTTTGTTAAAAAACCCTGCCTTGCGGCAATACGATGCGTGAAAATTTGTCAGGCAATTATTAATTGTCTGACAATAGGAAATTTGTAAGACATTATGAGTCATACCAAAAATATGAATTTTGTAACATGCAGATGTGATTGGAGAATTACATGATGTCAGAACCGGTCTATCATCTGGTTGAATTGATAATGCGTTTAATCTTGTGTCCTGAATTATGGAATTACAGCTGTGTTTTATTTATAATTACCATGTGAATAATAACTGAAGGATAAAGACCATGTTTGAAAATGAACAAAAATTGATCGAAAAGCAGATAAATGCTTACCTTAAAGAAAACGGATTGCCGGAAGCAGCTATCCAGTGGACCTGGATCCCATTCAGCGGAAACTGGGGAATGGCGACTTCTTTCTTCCAGCTGGCTGCGCAGGATGCGAAAGCAAAGGGCGTGAAGATGAATGTGGGCGCCCACGCACAGGAGATCGCACAGGGTATTGCAGATATCATTCAGCTGCCGGATGGTTTTGAACGGGCTGAAGCGGTACGCGGATACCTGAATCTCTATTTTTCCACAAAAGACTATTCGCGGCGCGTCATAGATACAGTGCTCAGCGAAGGCAATGATTACGGCAAGGGTGCACCGACCGGCGAACGTGTGATGGTGGAATTCTCCCAGCCTAATACGCATAAGGCTTTCCATGTAGGCCATCTTCGCAATGTGATCCTCGGTAATTCTGTCTGTAACATTCTGGAAAAATCCGGTGATGAAGTGGTGCGTGCCAATTACCTTGGTGACATTGGTCTGCACGTGATCAAATGGATGTGGTGTTACCTGAAATATCATAACGGTGAAAAACCGGCAGAGGATATTACCCGCTGGATGGGCGATATTTATGCGGAAGCCGACCGCCGCCATCATGATGAACCGGATGCGGACGCTGAGATCCGTGCCCTTTTTGCCCGTTGGGACCGCCGGGATCAGGATATCGTTGCTCTATGGAAAGAGACCCGGCAGTGGAGCTTGGATGGCTTTGATGATATTTATGATGAACTGGGTGTGAAATTTGACCATCTTTACTTCGAGAGTGAAGTGGAAGATTCCGGTAAGGTGATTGTTGATGAGCTTATTGAAAAAGGCCTGGCAACCGATGAACGGCCGGAAGGAGCTGTTGTTGTCAAGCTTGACGATTTGTGCGGGACGAAAGATAAATACCGTGTGCTGGTTGTGCTGCGTTCCGATGGGACATCTCTTTACGCTACAAAGGATCTTTCCCTTGCCATCAAAAAATTTGAGCAGTTTGACCTGACGAAGTCAATTTATGTTATTGATGTCCGTCAGTCGCTTTATATGCAGCAGATATTCAAAACCATGGAGCTGATGGGTTATCCGTGGACAAAGAACCTGATCCATCTGGCTTATGAGATCGTTAATCTGCCCGGCAATGTGACCATGTCTTCCCGTGACGGTACGGTGGTTTTCCTGCAGGATCTGTTGGTTGAAGCAACTGCCCGCGCGCTTGCCATCGTAAACGAAAAGAATCCGGAACTGCCTGAAGAAACCAAGAAGGAAATCGCTCACACAGTGGCAATCGGTGCATTAAAATATTCAATGCTTTCCCGGGATAATACCAAGATCGTCACCTTCGACTGGGAAGCTGCATTGGATTTCAATGGACAGGCTGCTCCCTATATCCAGTATGCGGCAGTCCGGGCAAATTCCATTCTGCGTAAAGCCGGTGGTGTGCTGCCCGGATCTCTGGCTCCTGAATATGAACTGACAGACAGCGAAGTACAGCTGATCGATCTGATCGCCCGGGTGCCGAAGGAAATTCAGCGATCCGCGAAGGAATTGAAAACGTTGTACCTGGCAAATCTGGCTTATGACTTGGCTCAGGTTTATAACAATTTTTACCGTAACTGTCCGGTGATCCAGGAAAACGAAAATGTAATGAACTACCGTCTGCGCCTTTCCGCCGCAGCCCGTCAGGCAATCATCGTCTGCTTAGCTCTGCTGGGAATCGATACGCCGGAGATGATGTAGTTTCTATCCTTTCTGTTACAATGCAAAAAAATGAGGAAATCTTCCTCATTTTTTTGCTGCATTCATGGGCGGTGTCTCTCCTTTACATCAATCAGCGCCTTATCTCCATCTGAACCTGTTCACTCAGGTATTTTTTATTTTACATCCGGATGTTTTTTCCTGATCGTTAGGAACAGGATCAGCAGCAGCGTTGAAAGCGATATCCCTTCGCTGAGTTTTTGTACCGTTGTTTTTGCGTAGAAGACGTTGATCGTTCCTTTCGAAATTCCTTCATCACTGACTTGCACCAATCCGCTTTCATCTCTGAAGACCGGAATGCTTTTTACAGAACCGTTTTCGTCTGTCAGTGTGCCCCGGTATCCATAATAATAGATCAGCGGGAGGGAATAATCCTGCGGTTTCCCTTCAGATTTCCGAATAAATGAGAAGAAATAACCAAGCTTCTGCCTTCTGCCATCGGTTATTGTTACCTGTGATTCATCAGTAATTACCCGGTTTCTGGTGCTGATCTGGAAAGGATAGAAAAAGTCATGCGGCACATATTCAACACCGTTAATAATTTTATCAGACAGTCTTAATTGTTCGACCGGATAGAGCTTGGTGTTCCAGGTGTGGACCAATATCGGAAAACCGGAAAGTATTGCCAGCCCGAGCATTAGAATAACAGCGCCTTTTTTGTGGATGGAAGTGATATAAATCTTTTCAAAATATATTCCTCCTGCAGTGCACAGGAGTACTGTGGCTGCGCCGTATAAACGCCAGCTGAACTGGATTTTCCCAAGGAACCACTTGAAAAAGGGTAATTGCCATGGAAACAAATCTGTCCCGGCGATCAGTAAAAGCAAGCCTGATATCATGATCTGATCAGCAGTTTTTATCTGATGATCCTTTCCCTTTCCTCTCAGGAAAACCAGACGCATGACCGGGATAAACAAAAGAGCATATCCGGGATAGATATTGGCGATGTTGTTGATGTGATCCCATGGCGAAAACGGGTAAATGATGCTTTCATGAGTCATCAGGTTTATGATCGTGATCTCAAAAGGCTGTTTCAGAAAAACATTGATCTCCAGTTCATTTTTTGCGGCCTGTTCGGCCATAGGCAGCAGAAAGAATGCTCCTAAAAGAATAGTAACAACAGCCGCTTTCAGCAGTGCTGTCAGGATCTCCACGTTTTTTATGATCCTTGGTATATAAAATAATAAGCAAACTGCACATAAAACGCCGGAAATTGCCAGACTGATCAGGTGTGACATAAGCAGACCGAAAAATCCCATTGCGAATAAATACCATTTCTGAACATTTCCACGCAGGATCTCGATCAGCCCCCATAAAATCAGCGGGTAGAATATAAATGACTGGACTTCCCCCAAAGCATTCCGATAAAAAACGCATGTCAGACGGTATGCGGCAAAGGCATAGAGCGCTGCAGCAATAATTCCTGCTATACAAGTGCCCCCGCAGATATTTTTTGCGGCAAGGTAAACGGTCAGCAATGAAAAAAAGGTGCAGAGGATCAGAAAGATCCGCATTGAGTCTATCGAAGAAATACCGACTGCATGAAGACCGGCGGGGATGAGCATAAAAAGATCCGGATAATAAAAACCGCTGCCGACACCGTAATTTTCCATCCACCCGAGCAGAATGCGGGGAGGAAAATAACCGGCTTTTAATGAGGCGGCCATTCCTTCGATCCGCGACAGATGGAAAAAGAAGTCATCCCCTTCCGTAAACCGTGTTATGTCGAAACATGGCCAGGTTGCCAGCAATGTAAGGAATATAAGAAAAATGAAAACCTTTTCACGTGCGGGCAAATCGATTCCTGTTTTGTTTTTGACTGTTTGCGTAAAATCCGGCTTTAGAATTCGCAGTCCGAGGTAAATAAAAACAATGGCAGTCAGAAATGAAAAAATAAGGTGTCGGATCAGCGATTCTTTATAAAGGATATGGTCACTTTGCAGTAAAATCCGGTCAATTTCAAGACTTCCGTATTCCGGATCATAGGCAAAACCAATACGGACTGAGTTATTCGAGGAAAGCTCAAAATAATAGGGATCGCTTATTTCTCCGGCAGGTATGTCTGCGGAATAAACGATTTCATCTTTTGCATCCAATACATAACAACCGTTTCCGATCCCTTCTGAAAATCCCGATAAATTCATTTGATACGTTCCACGCTTCAATGGAAATGCCTCAGTAACCGGGTAGGTCCCTTTTGTGTTTTCTTCAGGTGTAAAGCTGCGGCTGAAAGGAAATGTATATGAATAATGAAACAGGTCTCTGTTGATCAGGAAAAGACTGCCAATGAAAGCGGTCAGCAAAAGAATTGCCGGTAGAACTTTGTTTTTTTGCATTTTACGCTGCGCCTGCTGTATGAAATAAGATTCAGGATTCCTTCTGCCTGTTTTTCCTTCGGAGACCTGTGAACAGGAGGATGATAAGAGTCGTAAGGGAAATCATTTCACTGATTTTCTGGATCATGGTCTTTTCGTAGGCAACACGGATCGTCCCTGAACGCAGTCCCTCATCACTGACCCGGACCAGGCCGATGCCGTCTTTTCTTACCGGGATCGATGCTGTTATTCCGGCTTCGTCTGTCAGATTTGCTGTGTAACCGTAATAATAGATCAGGGGGATGGAATAATCCAAAGGCTCTCCCTGCTCTTCTTTCTCAAAGGAAAAAACAAATCCGAGTTTTTGTCTTCTGCTTCCGCTCAGCGATACCTGTGTTTCATCGCAGATGATGTTGTTCTTGTTGCTTTCAATAAAAAAGAAGTCGAAATCCGGAGGCAGATATTCTGCTCCGCTGACGATCTTGTTGCTCAGGACAAGGCGTTCCAGCGGGTACATTTTTGTATTGAAAGTGTGAATTAATACAGGCATTCCGGAAAGAACAGCTGCGGCCAGCAATACAGCCGCAAAAAGCTTCTTTCTTGTAACAGACGAAAGGATCATATCTGAATAGATCCCGCCTGCAATGCACAGCAGGACCGAGGCCGGTCCCAGAAAACGCCAGGAAAACTGGATCTTCGCAAGAAATGATTTGAAGAGAACCCATGGAAACAGGTCTGTTGAAACGATCAGCAGGAATAAACCGTAAATCAGGATCCGGTCTGCAGTTTTCAGCCTTTCGTCTTCCGTTTTTCTGAAGAACAGGTATAACCTCAGAAACGGAACCATCAATAAAGCGTAGCCCGGGTAAGGATGGATCATCGTAGCGTCATCAAATTCCCACGGGTCAAAAGGCAGAAAGATGCTGTAGAATTTTGTCAGATTGTATCCCATGATCTCGATAGGTTTGAACATCACAACATTGATCTCCAGCTCATTCCGTAATGCCTGTTCTGCCATGGGAAGAAGGAAGAATGCTCCAAGGAGGATGGTCGTTACAGCCGCTTTTATCAGAGCTATCAGAATTCCTTTATTCCGGATAAGGCGCGGGATATAAAACAGCAGGAAGAATGCACATAAAACGCCTGAAATGGCCAGACTGATCATGTGAGACATCAGCAGACCGAAAAAGCCGAGCGCAAAAATCTTCCATTTTTGCACGTTGCCGCGAAGAATCTCAGCCAATCCCCATACGATCAGCGGATAAAAGATAAATGCCTGTACTTCGCCGACTGCATTGCGGTAAAACACACAGATCAGCCTGTAGGCAGCGAAGGCATATAATGATGCCGCTGCCATGCCGCATATCCGGCACCCGTTACCAAGGTTTTTCGCTGCAAGATATACTGTCAGCAGGGAGAAAAAAGTGCAGAGGATCAGAAAAATCCGGAGTGCATTTGCCGTTGTGATCCCGAGCAGAACCAGTATAACAGGGATGAACATGAAAAGATCGGGATAATAAAAGCCGCTGCCGACACCATAGTTTTCCATCCATCCCAGGAGTATCCGCGGCGGAAAATAACCGGCTTTCAGAGATTGCGCCATTCCTTCTATGCGGGAAACATGAAAGTAAAAATCATCCCCTTCGGTAAAGCGTTCCGGATTTAAAAACGGCCATGAAGACAGCAGTGTTAACACCAACAGGAACAAAAGTACTTTTTCACACGAGGGAAGATCAATTCCTGTTCTGGATTTTATATTTTCTGCAAAGTCATTTTTCAAAAGTCTGAAACCGATGTAGATAAAAATGCCGCAGATCAGGATCGAAAAGATCGCATGGCGCAGAATGGATTGCGTATAAAGAACGTTGCTGCATTCCAGTTTTATCCGCCGGATCTCAAGTATTCCGCTATCGGGATCATAACTGATCCCGATGCGGATCGATGTATTTGATGGCAATTCGATGGTAAATGGTTTTGAGATTTCACCGACAGGGATATCTGCGGAAAAAATAGTTTCATCTGCTGCGTCCACAATGTAGCATCCGCTTCCGGTGCCTTCAGCGGACCCCGCAAAATTGATCTCATATGTCCCCTTTTTTAGAGGAATTGCTTCTGTTATAAGATATTTCCTTTTGACATTTTCTTCAGGTGTAAATATTCTGCTGAAAGGGAAAGTGTATTCATAATGGAGCAGATCTTTGTTGACCAGCAGCAAACTCAAAACAAGAGCAGCTGTCAGCAGGATCAGGATAAGTGCTTTGTTTTTTTTCATTCTTACCTCAACTCGATTCAGCAAAAATTATATCAAATCGGAAGGCTCATCCGGACTTTATGAACCGGAAGTTTCTGATTTCTGGTATAAAAAGAACAGGCTGGAATTTCCTTCAATGGAAAAATCACCGGGAAAAGTACCGATCAGCTGATAATTTTTCGTGTTATATAGTGGTTCGTGACAAGTGATCACGAAATCGGTTTCAGCCTGTTCAATATATTGATTTTGTGCGGTCTCCATCTCTGGCAGGAGTAAATTAAACGAACACCAGAAGCGCTGTTTGGGAACCAATCCCGATGGAAGGTTGAACCCGGCATCCAGCAGCCCGTAATGCAGGATCGTCGGGTCTTCAATGCCCGAATTTTCAATAATTTCTTTGACCCTGAATTGCGGGAAATCTTCCCTGTTATACGCCAGCAGATATATGTTTGAGGAAAACAGCAGGCAGCACAGCATACAGAAGTAAAAAGACATTATTCCCGCTGTGCTTAAACCGGATCTGCCGCCGGGATGGATATCGTTGATCCATAAAACCCCTGCTGCTGAAAAGCTTCCGTAAATAAATACATAATACGGAAAACTGACTCCGCTGATAAACATCACCAGAAAACCCGTGGCCATGCACAGCAGCAAAAAGCTTCCAATCCTTTTTTCATTGTGTAAATAACACCAGAGCAATCCGGCAAAGGTAAAAATGAGCAGCGCGGGATTCGCCTCTGTAAATCGCAGAAAACCCCGCCATAGATTGATGAGGTGTCTGAATGGTCCTGATGCAGCGCCAAAGGCAGGATAATAACGTATGTTGTTAAGGAAGTAGCATTCCAGGAAGATCCCGATGGAACGGTTTATTCCAAAATAAAGGAAAACCGGCAGAGATGCCGTGATCACACCGCATATGATAAAAATGAGCATTTGGATCAATTGACGAGCTTGTTTTTTTTGAAAAGCTGTGACCAGAAAAAACAGAAACCAGCCGGCGTAAAATCCCAGGTGGGAAAACTTGATCCACAAAATACATCCGGAGGTCAGTCCCACCAGGAAGCTTTCCCTTTTGGATGGCAGGGTGCTGCCGCGAATGGCATTGATCCCAGCGTATAGTCCATACGTCAGGAGCGGCAGGCTCATTTCTTCAGCGGAATCACCCGCCACGAAAGCTCTTGAGACATATATTACCGCGGACAGTATTGGCAGTGCAATCAGCGTTTTTCTGCCTGTCCATGGAAAAAGTATTTTATACAGGAACAAAAGCGTGAAAAAGCAGGCTGCGATTTCAATGATCCAGATACCTTTCAGGGTATCAAAGGAAATCACTGCTTCAAGGGCGTGGAGCGCTAAAAGGAGCGGACCTTTCTGTTCGTAAAGATCTCTGTAAGGCACCAGCCCTTTCAGCATGCCTTTCCCGACGCTGAACATGGTGTTGGGATCGACCCAGTCGTTAAAAGGGTAAAACGGTGAATTCTTAGACAGCAGTGTAATGGAGACCGCAGCCAGAAGGAATATGTAGAGAACGTTCCAATGAATATTCCGCTTTTCTGAACTGAACTCAGATATTAGTATACGCAGAAATAAGCACAGTGAAAAACTGAATCCGAGACTGAGAAGCAAAGCGCACACCGCGCAAAATTGTTTTGCCGGAAAGTTGAGCATCGCTGCTATTGTTTTGATTCTTCCGGTGTTCTGCCAACGTATGTAAAATGCGATCCCAGCCGAAACACTTGCGAGAATGACCCATGGGATAATATCAAACGAAATTTTGACGGATCCTGTATTCATTTTTCGGTAAAGTATGATACCGAAAAGGATGAAAAAACAAACTTCAGCCATGATACCGATCTTGTTTTTTGGCAGAAACAGCAGGAACGGAGGTATTTCCGCTAAGGCAATGATCAATCCCTTTTTTATACAGTTCATCATTATCCGTTCAGTCCCTGTTTGCTGACGATCCGTAAAACAGGATGTCTCTGATACCCTGATATTCGGAATCGCTTGAAAGTTTTAGCCAGGAAGTCTGCGATGAGGGAAAAACGATCCCGTTTGATCCGATTTTTTCGGTCGGAAGTTCGATCCAGCTGACCCCGTCCCGGGAAATAAAAAGCTTTGCATCCGGAAAGCCTGAGGCATTTACCGCAGGAAAAATTTCCAGACTGTTCAGTATATATTCTCCATTCAGGCGGAATATGATTTCACTTGAACCATTCCCGTACCAGGCTGTCTGATAATCACTGTCCGCAATAGCTGATGCAGTTTCGGGGTTTGCTGTTGCCTCTGCAGATTCGACAATATCGGCTGCAGCCAGTTCATTATTATGGCTGCGGCGGAAAACTTCAGCCAGTTTTATCCCGTCGCGTTCGACTGCATAGATGGGAACATAATAGTCAAAATGCGCTTCATTTCCGAGCCTGCCGTTGTAGTTTGCAATGAGAAATTCATATGGGATCGGCTGCTGCCCATGGTACATTGTGTGAAAACGTTCCCTTTCTGCCGGCTTCAGACCGATGATAACGTATTCCATAAGTGCCTGTTTGTCGATCACATTGAGTGATCTTTCCTGCATATTATCCAAAAGATACTTCATGCATTCGGTCGTCGAGAGAATCCAATAATCACGGTCAAATTTTCCGATCCATTTTTCTCTGAATACCGGACTGAGGTAGATGATCTGGTATGGATGGGCCTTAATGATCCAGGAGGCGCTCAGGACAAAGGAGATACAGAGAAGCAAAACAGCAGCTCCCCTGAGTATTTTTTTTCGGGTATTCCAGATGAATTGAAAACCTTCAAGACCAAGCCACGTAACAGGCAGAAATAAAAAATAAAAATGCCGCCATCCGTTGTAGAACGTCAAATGAAAGACAATTCCGGCAAGCGGTACAACGATAAGGATGATGAGCATACCGACGCAGAATATTGTCCGCATGTTTATTTTTCGGGTGGAACAATCTTTTGCAGCGGAAATAATTCCGGATAAAGCCAGGACCAGGGTCATGAGCGGTGTTGTTACGATGATATATAATGGAATGTAGTACCAGGGAAGACGTGTTTCATTGATATGCTTTCCGAAAAACAGCAGCTCTGCTTCATTCCCTGTATCAATATATCGCTGCTGTGTGGCAAAATGTCTGAAGGCATTCGGAAGCGTATGCAGCGGGTCATCCCAGGCGATTGGGGAAAGAATGAACCAGAATATGGCTGCCGCGGGAATGAACAGCAGGATATACTTTCGTTTGTCAGAGAATATGAAATAAAGAAACGGGAAAATCAGCAGTGAGAGACCGAATATCCGGGTGTTGACCGTCATGCCGAATGCTGCAGAACTCAGAAGGATCGTCAGCCACCCCGGTCGTCTGGCGAAAAGATAGAAGGAGGCAAGGAAGATCATCATCCATGATATAAGCATGATATCGCGGTCATTGTAGAAGATGTCTCCGAATATCCGCGGCAGCAGGATCTGCAGCAGCAGCCAGAGGGCGCTCCAACGGGGATCTCCGGTCATGTGGGCTATCGCTATTGATAAACAGGTCAGTCCGGCAAAATAGCAGAAGAAATTCCAGTAATGGCGGATACGGATGATCGTGCTGCTGTCCATGGTGAAGCCGGTGAAAGCTTCAAGAAGAACTGTGGGAAAGGTAGCCGCCTGTCCGTAGTAACTGTTTTTGAAACCATGAAGACCCGGTACATCAATTAATGGCTCGGGAACCTTCTGATTGAATTTAAGACAGAGATATCGCCAGATAACATGTCCGGAATCAATTTGAATATGTTCATCAGCCGAAGGACCGTAATCTTTAATAGCGAGTAAACCTGCAGCCAGAAACAGAATCAGTGTAAAAATCGGATAGACAATGCGTTTTTTCATCACAAAGTTATTATACATCACTATTACATGTAAACCTTTCTGCTTATCAGGGGAAGGGGTACAATGGTAGAAAAAAGTTTTCGAGGTGAACAATGGGTAGTAAAAAACTGGTATGGTGCTGTATTGCGGGGATCGTATTGGGATATCTTGCCCCGATGGTTCTGAAAGTTCCCCGTTCCACAACACTTTCAATCGGGATGGTCGCCGGACTGGCACTTGGATATCTTCTCGACATCCTTGATGAAAAGAGAGCAAAAAATGTGGACACCGAGGCCATATCAGCGAAAGCAGAAAAAGCGAATCGTCTGATGGAGCGCGCCCGGGCGGAAGTGAATGGAAATGGCGCCGCTGAGGCCGATCAGGAGCCTGAGAAAAATGGTGCAGAGACAGACGTTGAATTGTCTGATGAAGACCAGGCAGCAAAACTGGATGCGGCTGAAGAGCTCCTTCGCAAAGCACGGGAGCGTATGAAATAGATCGGGTGCTGTTGTTCAGGTTTGCATTGACTCATATGGAAAACGAAGCCGGCACAATACAATATCTGTGAAAAGAGCCCTTTTTCGGGGCTCCTTTTTTTGATATACTGCTGATGTGTAGAAAATGTCTTTCAGACGTTTAGTTTCCCTTTCGCATAAACAATATTCCCAGTGTGTTCGGACCGCAATGGGTCGTGATCGTGGCCCCCATATCCGGACAATGCTCTCTGATCATATTCTTTACATCTTCAACGATTTGTTCGTCAATGCGGGTATGTGTGATGAATATCCGTTTCATGTCAATATCCTGCCGGTCTTTCAGCCTGTCCTCTACATAGGAATGAATAGCGTGGGCTATGGCAAAGTGATATTTTTTCCCGGGATGCATACTCCCGTTCTTAACCTCGATGCAGGGTTTGATGCGAAGAAGATTGGCACTGAGATTTGCGATGGCTGAGCATCGGCCGCCCTTGTAAAGATAATCGGTTGTATTGAGCACAAAGCTCGCCTCTGCCTGTTTTGCGAGTTTCCTGCATTTTTCAGCAATTTGTGCAGCGGATGATCCCTGCTGTGCCATTTCAGCACCCTGCAATACCAGAAGGCCCTGTCCTGTTGACAGATTCTCTGAGTCGACTACATGGATACCGCCGATTTCTTCAGCAGCTGTACAGGCATTCTGCCAGGAAACAGAAAATTTCGAGCTGAGGTTAAAATGAACAATTTCATATCCCTGATCCCGCCAGGTTTTGAAAATTTTTGCATACTCTCCAACACTGCCGGCACTGGTTTTGGGTAATTCACCGGACGATTCCACATATTTATAAATATCATCGGGCGTGATTTCAATGCCGTCATGACCGCTGCGGTCACCAAGTGTCACAGTCAGCGGGGCGATAGCGATATCATATTTTTTCAGCAGTTCTTCAGAAAGATCACAGGTACTGTCGGATATTATTTTTACTGCCAAAGGAGCACCTCAGTTTATTTTATTCTTCTTCATTATAATGATAGATTTATTTTTCAAAAAAGTCACCTGTTAAAATATAAAAACTCTCCGATTTAGGAGAGTTTTTCAAAATTGCGCAAAAAAATTATTTTGACTCTTTTTCCAGGGCTGCTTTGACAAAACAGCGGATATAACTGTCCAGATCATCAATGAAGGAATCCACATCTCCGGTGGAGTGGTTCCAGATAAAACGCAGAAAAAAACCGATCACGGCATAGCGGCAGAAATCGGCGATATTCCGCTTTTTTTCTTCGGGTATCTGGAGATCGCCTGCTGATTTTTTTACAAAGTTATAAAAAAGATCATCGTCATCTGTAGGAAATAATGTCTGCTCGATTTGTTCCCTGGAGAGATAGTTCACTACATTTTCAACCAGTTTTTCATTTTCCTGGCAGGCATATAAGACTTCTTTCGCGTTTTTGTGCCAGTCCTCGTGCGGACTGAACTGGTCCAGCCATTTTGCAAGCCATTTTTCCAGCAGGTCGTAAATATCTTCATAATGATAATAAAACGTGTTCGGGCTGATGTTGCAGCGTTTGACAAGGGCGGAAACACTGATTTTATAAAATGGCATTTCTTCCAGCATCTGCCGGAACGTTTCCATTATGATCCTTTCAGTGTGGTTGGCCATTTTGTTTACCTTCTTCCGTTTTCGGTAATTATACCAAAATCTGTTTTAGCGATGTCATAATTATAACTATATATACCTGACGGTGAACGGTTTCTTTTCTTCTGTGAAGCCGTCATCCGGTCATCACTTTGTTATCTGTTCAGAACGGAGCATACGGGATCCGGCACTTAAGAACCCGGCATCTGTGGTGAGCGGTCTGATCCTGAGCAGCTGTCTTATGTATAAGAAGATCAACCCCGCCGGCATCCATCCGGCGGGGTTGATCTTCTTAGGAAAGGATGTGGAACGGGCGATAGCTTTTATGCCTTATCCTTGACGTTTTCCTCTGTTGGCTGATTTTTATCAGGAGCCTCTTCGACAGGCTTTTCTTCTGCCGGAGCTTCTTCGACGGGCTGTTCGACAGCCGGGTTTTCGTCGGTCACCGGGACCACAGGTTTTTCAGAAACAGTTCCGGTTTCCGCAGCGTCATCGGTCACAGGTTTTGCAGGGCGCGGCGGTCTGTTTTTGTGTCCGCATGAAGGCTTTCCGCTGTAATCATTCTTTTGATCTTTCAGATTCCCGGTGTTGTCTTTTCCCAAGAAATTCTTTCTGAAAAATTCCACGATCTCTTCATCAGTCGGATCTTCCGGGAGTTCGCTGAAGTCGACTCTGTGTTCTCTGGCATCGATGCGGTCTTCAAACCAGTCTTCGAAGGAGTCGGCTTTTCTGTGATCTTTCTTTGAGCGGTTTGGCCTGCCGCTGCCGGTCTGTGACTCATTTTTCCCCATGAAATTGTTTTTGAAGAATTCAAACATTTCTTCATCGGTCGGATTATCAGGCAGCTGACTGAAGTCAACAGTTTTTTCACGGGATTCGATGCGGTGTTCGAACCAGTCTTCAAACCGATCTTTCTTATGCTCATTCTGATGATGCTTTCTTTCTCCGCGTTTGAAGGCAAGCGTTTCTGCCGCATTATCAGAATTTGTTTTGGCATAGGCACTGACTGACAGGGAGCCGAGGATAAGGACTGTCAGCAGGACAATGATTGATTTTGTGATTTTGTTTGTTTTCATGATTTTGAAAACTCCTTTCATGTTTTATTGTTGTTCTTAGTATAGAGCATGAAGGTGGAGAGAATATGGAGGATCAGTGGAAGTTTTGTGGAATTATATTTGCGGGATTGATAGTTCTTTATGTAAAAACAAAGAGCAGTTACACCAACGTGATATGTGTGACAGCTCTTTGTTCGAATTTTTCACTATGGTTTTAGCTTGCGGCAGAAACCTTGGAGTCGACATGCATACCCATACCGGCGGTGTGGGAAGAAACTTCTGATGCTAGGTATAGAACTGCGTTGGCAACCTCTTCCGGTTTTGCGTAGCGCTTATCCATGGCATAGGTGCCTGCCAGCATGGCCATGGCTTCTTCGTGAGTCATCGTATCGCCGAAGAAATCTTTTTCGATGCGGAGCATCATCGGGGTGTCGACAGGACCCGGGCATACATAGTTCACATGGATGCCGGCAGGACCGAGTTCCAGAGCGATGCATTTTGTCAGGCCTGCAACGGCATATTTTGAGGAAACATAGGCGCTGTTGCCGGCAGTCGGTTCATAAGCGGCAGCAGATGCGACAACGACGACAGAACCGGATTTCTTTTCGAGCAGTGTCGGGGCTGCATACTTCATGGTGAGCATGACTGCGAAAACATTCAGCATGTAGGTCTGTTCGAAGAGTTCCAGTGTCATATCCTGAACCGGATGGGCTTTTCCTTCATAGCCTGCATTCGGGACAACTACATCAATGGTTCCAAAATGAGCTTTGGCATTTTCAACGAAATTCCTGATGTCTTCTTCTTTGTTCATGTCGGCAACGAATCCGGCAACCTGGCCTTCTGCTGCACCGAGAGTGGGAATCAGAGCATCAATTTTTGACTGGCTGGTGGATGAAAAAGCGACTTTGGCTCCTTCAGCCAGGAAACCTTTGACGATGGCAGTGCCAATACCACCGGTACCTCCGGTGACGAGGACGACTTTGTTTTGTAATTTAAGATCCAAGATTAAAATCCTTTCTGCATCGTTTAATGCCAACAAAAATTATATAAAACTAATTATACAATAAAAAGTCAGGAACCGGAAGATTGCAGCCGGACTTTCAATGATCCGGTTTCAATCATCCGGTTCCTGACAATGTATTGCCCGCCGGCAGCTGTCAGTTTTTATTTCTCTGGATCGCCTTTGCATAACCATCGCCGTATTGCAGGCATTTATTGACCCGGGCGATGGTAGCTGTTGAGGCTCCTGTTTCCTCAGAAATTACAGAAAATGTTTTTCCCTGATCCAGAAGGCACGCAACTTCATAACGCTGGACCATGGCGCTGAGTTCTTTGACCGTGCAGAGATCTTCAAAAAACTCATAGCATTCTTCTCTGGTCTCAAGGGAAAGTATTACATCAAACAATGCATCTGTTTTTTCGTTTCGCAAACTCTTGGCAGCCATAATCGTCTCTCTTTCGATATATTTTTTTTGAGAGGGGATATGTGAGGAAAACCGGGAAAAAGCATCCGGGAAATCGGAACTTCCGGTTTCTCATTATCTCCTGTCATAATAATATTACCCCGAAATTCCAAAAAAAGGACACTTCGGGGTAAATTAGTTTACTTAAGTGAATTGATAAATTACTGAAGCGGTTCGGCAAATACTGCGCGCCGATACGCGTAACCGCCTTCCGGCATTTCATTCTCACAGGTCAGCAGGACGAGAGATCCCGGGATCGCTTTCTGATAGATCAGTGCACTGTCTGTCGGATTGATAAGCTCATTCGCATAAACAGAGTACATCAGGAACTCTCCATCGTCATCAGTGATAAAGATGCGGTCGTTGTTTTCCAGCTGCCAGAGCATCAGGAACGGCCCGACATTCATTTCGTCAAGATGGTTATGTCCCGCGATGATCGATGTCCCCTCTCCCGGAACTTTACTGTAGCTCAAAATGCCGGCTTTATCATTGAGCCATTCAACCGCCCATTCATTGTTGTCATCCAGAGGGATGCGTACAAGATCCATACCTTTATTCAGGACAGGGATCTCCATGTGCAGCCCGTTGAGCTCTTCATAAGCCAGATGCGCAGGCTGAATGGATGAGGGTTTATGCTGTCCATGTGTCGGGAATCCGGTTGCAGGCAGTTTTTCAGGCAGCTGCGGTTCTCCCAGAGCAAAGAAACTCAGACGATCATTACCTGACGGAACGATTGGATTGATTTCCGGAGCCGGGCTACTCTGGGCAAAATTAACAGTTCCTGTATAGTTTTTCGTGGAATTATCAATTTTTATTGTCCAGCTTATCATGGCCTTATTGGTAAATGCTTCTGACATATCCACATTCAGGCTGACACTGAGCGTAGCAGAAGACAGGGCCGGAAGTGTGAACGATGTTCCGTTTGCCAGTACCATCAGATCCTTTCCCGATGTTTGTCCGCTGATCGGCGATATATCCAGTGTCCCTTCATAGTTTTCGATTACTTTCTGATGCAGATTGATCGATGCCGGTGTGATAACGGCATCTTCATTACCTGTATTCACAAATTGCATGGTCAGGGTAACAACGTTTTTCAACGCGGATACATTGGTGTGGACCGCTTCTCCGTTATTGTCAGTAACTGCTTCCACACGGGCTGAACAGGCGGCTGAACAGGCAGATCCGGCGGCAGAAGCAGTGAAGCTTGTTGACGAAGGTGTCATTCCGGCTGCCCGGACGCTGACATTCACGGAATTTCCACTTATTATTTGAGCCGGCCGATAAGGATAAGAGATGTTAATGCTCATCGTAACATCGGGATCGATCGAAATTCTGCCCGTGGGAAGTTCCTTTGTGCAGCGCATTGCATTGGTTCCGCTCACAGAGGATTCCGCACAGCTGTCGAAGCTGATTGAACTTGCCGGAATGTCATTTCCATTCAGAGCGAAACTCATTGAAGAGAGATCTGCATAGCCGGTCTTCGTCCCGCTGTTTCGGATCTTCATCGTGAAATGAAGCGCGTTGTCACTGCCGCAGATGCTGTAATAACCGGAAGGTGTGGAAAGCTCCAGATTAGCTGCAGCCTGTGACTGGTCGACAGGATTTTGCGGCTGATTTGCAGAGCCCCAGATCCAAAATCTTGCGGATACTGTTCGGCGTGTAAATCAGCGATGTGTAAACCTTAAAATCATCATTGATGACCGCTTTTTCGAGAATGGCTTCACCGCTGAATGCTGCTGTTTCACCCGCCTGCAATATGATGTTGTATCCATTGATGCGGCCGGTGCAGATGCCGGCGTTATTGCTTACACATTTGGTATAAGTAATGGGCAGTGTTCTGCTCTGGCCGTCGGCTGCCAAAGTTTTGGCCAGCTCAACAGGAATGTTAATGCCGGTCTCATTTTTGAGCGTATAGGTAAATGTCACTTTGGATTTGTCTGCGCTGAGATCACGGCAGAACCCCTCTGAGGTGATGACCAGATCAGTCGGGACCGGAACAACAGGAATCGATCCACATTTGGAGCCCGTTTCACCGATATAGTATGATTTTGTTGTACCGTCAATGGTATAAACCAGAGATGTGCTTACAATAAAATCTGCTGACGGAAGTTTGCCCGATACAGAAGCTTCACCGTTAAAGTGGATAGTTTCACCTGCTTTGAGTGTGAAGTTTTCTCCTGTGATGCTGCAGGTCCTGTTTGAAGCTGCGGTGCAGCTTATATATCGAATCGGCCAGGTACCCTGGAGACCTTTTACTGCCAAAGTTTTTGCGAGCTGTAAAATGATGTCTGATCCTGTATTGTTCTGCAGACCGTATTGGATTGCGATCTTCCCGTTCCCCATGTCAGTGCGGCAGAAACTGACTCTGATAAGATCAGCTTTTGCAGTTTCATCGCCGGGCTGTACAGCAGTGCATACGGCTTTGCTTTCACCTATGAAAAGAGCTTTCCGTACTTTATCTGCATAATAGATAAGGGAGGTGTGAACTTTGAATTCTGTATTTTGAGGGATCGTATTCAAAACAGCTTTCCCCGTGAAAACAGCTTCTTCTCCCGGAGCAAGTGTGATTTCATTTTGATTTGTAATGCGGTTATAGCAGGAATTTACTCCGATCTTACAGTCGGTATAGGTGATCCTGCTGTTTGATGTCTGTCCCTCCACGGCAAGAGTGGTGGCCAGTTCTACCGGGATCTCGGATTCCGAGTCATTTTTAAGTGTATACCGGACCAGAATATTCCTGCTGCCTTTTGTATAATCACGGCAAAGACCGGAAGCTGTAAGGTCAATCACGGGCGGTTCAGGTTCATCCTCACCGCCTGGAATATCTGTTTGTGTTTTGCCTAAATCAAGTATCTTCTGGATTCCGTTCGGTGTGTAGACCAGGGATGTATAGATCCAGAAATCAGTGTTGACCGGTGCTTTGGCAAGACTGATCTCACCGGTAAACTCAGCGGTATCTTTTGCACTGAGTGTGAAAGCAAAATCATGGATCCTTTCTATACAATCATAGCCGTAGTCATCAATGCATGCAGTGTATTTTACCGGCAGTGTCCTGTCCTGTCCGTCAACTGCAATTGTTCTGGCCAGATCGACCGGGATCGCGACATCATTGTTATTAACCAGTGTGTAGGTGAAAATCACCTTTCCGTTTGCTGCATCATAGGTGCGGTAGAAACTGTTGGAAGTGATAGTGAGATCTGTCGGTACGGGGTCAACAGGAACAGCTGCGCAGCCATCACTTGAAACTGACCGGCCGATACTGTAAACCTTCGATGTCCCGTTAATAGTGTAAATAAGGGATGTATATACATAGAAGTCCGTTTTGGAAGGCGCTTCCTTTAGGACAGCATTGCCGCTGAATACAACTGTCTTGCCTGCCTGAATCGTAAATTTTTCACCGGTAATGGCACAGTTTTCTCCGGCAATGGTACATCCGGTATATTTGATGGATGCGTTTTCAGTTTGTCCCTCTACTGCCATTGTCCTGGCAAGCTGTAAAACAATATCAGTTTTGGTATTGTTCTGCAATGTATAACGGAAATCAAGTTTATTGCCTCCATTGTAACTGCGGCAGAACTGAACTGTAGTGAGATCCGGGGTAACAGGATCCGGATCTACCGGTGTTCCGGCGCAGGATTTACTGCTTTCACCGACGAAAAGTGCTTTTCTTTCTCCGTTCGGGAAATAGAGGAGTGATGTACGGATGCTGAAATCCTCACCGGCCGGGATTGCCTTCATTGTAGATTCTCCGGTAAACGTGGCGGTTTCACCGGCTTTCAATTCGAATTCTTTCCCGTTTTTGATCCGATCCATACAGGATTCTGCTCCTGCTTTACAGGCGGTATATGTGATCACAACTGTGTCTGACTGGCCTTCAACCCCAAGCGTGCCGGCGAGCTCAACCGGGATCGTATTGCCGCTTTCATTCGTCAGTGTGTACTGGAATCCGATTTTATTGCTGCCTTTGGTATAGATTTTACATAAACCATCAGATGTCAGCTCGATTTTCGGCGGTTCCGGTGTTGCCGGGGATGGCTGGACAGAACAGCTGTTTGTGGTTTTTCCGATGTAAACCACCCTGCTTTCGCTGTCAGCGAAATAACGCAGTGAGGTTTCGGCAAATGCGTCTGCTGCCGGATAAGGATTTACAAGACTTACCTTGCCGGAGAAGGTCGCAGTTTCACCCGGTCCTATCGTATAGATGCCTTTGGTGATTTTATTGATGCAGGAAACGCCTCCGTTTTGACAGCCGGTATAAGTGATTTTGGGATTTGCTGTCTGTCCGCTGATATGCAGTGTTGTGGCGAGTTCAACCTGCAGATCGATGTTCGCTTCACTTTTGAATAGCTGAAGCTCATCTCACTGCTGCCTGCAGTATAATCTCTGCAGAAATCACCTGTTGCTTTGAGTGTTGGATTAGGATCGGGGTTCCGTGTGACGGTTCCTGCAGCGGTTCCGGTACTGTCTTCCGCTGTCAGATTGACCGAGAGGATCAGAGAGCTGTTGTTGTGGATCAACCCCGTGTCATTGAAAATGAATGTACCATCCAGAGTAGCACTCCCCTGTGCAGTAATACTCACCGGTCCTGCATTCTTCCATGTCAGTGTGACTGCAGATGATTTTCCGGATGCATCAATGACTTTTCCTTCCTGCGGCAATGTAATTGAAACAGCTTTGCTCTGAGAATTGTATATGACTGCTTTGAATACGCCGTTTCTGCCGTTTGTATCATAGTTACCGCTTACCGTACCATGCAGCCCGCTGGTTGAGAAAAGTTTTCCCTGTGCGTAAAAATCTCCGAAAGACAAACTTGAGGGATGACAGAAATGAAAGGCCAGGGTCAGTGCGTTGTTGCCGGACGTTATTTCTGCCGGAAGCCTGAAAGTGCCGGTCACGGTCTTATTATCTCCGCTTACCATCCAGCCGGGATTTTGGTTCCATGTTACAGCATTTTCCAGATTTTTGGTTTGTTCTGCCCCTGATGGATCTGTCCATGCGACGAAAACGTCACCTTTCCCTTCAACCTGTGTGGTCATTGGCATGTCGTTTTTGACGTTGACCGTTACGGTACCGTTTCCGTCAGCAGTGTAGCTGCCTCCCAGGATAGTGGCTTTACAAACCTGATCCGGCGAACAGCTGCTGTTTCCCCGCTGCGAAATCGGGCCGTTGATGCTTTTTTCAGCAGAGATTCCGGCGGATGTGATCATAACGGAAAAGTATACATCCGTATTCCACTGTGCTGCATACTGTTCGATGTTGTGAATATCAAAGAAAACCGCGTAGGTTTTATTCGATGGCAAATTCAGAGTAGTGCTGAAAGCGGTTCCTTCCAGCGGGATTCCGATGAAATTGGTGATATTTTGAGGAACTTCCCTGCAGCGAAGGTTGTCGATCGGATGTCTTGTTCCGTTGATCCTGGAAATGTGATCGATGCGGACGCGGTGCCATTGTTATGGAACACCATCCCCAGCCAGGAGCTTTCTCCGCACATATCATAAAATCCGTAGCATTGCTTATTGGAATAATATCGGGTCAATGGTATCAGAGTGACATCCTCCGGCGCGGCATTTGCCGCAGCGGAAAAGAACATGCTGATAATTAAAACAAAAAATACCAAGGAAAACTTTTTCATTATGGTCCCCCTACAATTAAAAACTCTCTCGATTCTTATTGTACCATGAATCTTAAAAAAATCGTCCTATTCTTAAAGAAATTCATAAAATCGCACAATACATGCGGATTGGTATGTGCAAAAAATCTGTGACAGTGACAAAATGAAAAAAAATGTTTTTGCTTTTTTGATTTTTACATGTTATAATTGCAAAAGATTTGAGATTCTCATATATTGTGTAAGGAGTTACGGATATGGATCAGCAGCAAAATATTATTATCCGGTCGATTGGTGTATTGACTTCTGGCGGTGATGCTCCCGGCATGAATGCAGTTGTCCGTGGTGTGGTGCGTGCAGGCTCGGCAAAGGGTCTGAAAGTATATGGCGTTAAGAATGGTTACACCGGTTTGATCAACGGGGAGTTTGAACTGCTCGGCAAACGTGATGTTTCAAATATTCTCCATCGTGGCGGTACTTTTCTCGGATCGGACCGCAGCCCGGAGATGAAAACTCCGAAGGGACAGAGGGAAGCGATCCGCAGTATGAACAATATGGGAATCGATGCCCTGATCGTTTGCGGCGGTGACGGTACAATGACAGGCGGGAACGCTCTTTCTGAAATGGGATTTCCTGTTGTTGGCATCCCGGGAACGATCGACAATGATGTCTGGGGCACTTCTACCTGCGTAGGTGTTGATACTGCTCTGAATACGATCACTGAAGCAATCGACAAGATCCGCGATACTGCAGCCTCACACAGCCGCGCATTCATCATTGAGACGATGGGCCGCGACTGCGGTTATCTTGCTGTTCAGTCAGCCATTGTTTCCGGCGGTGAATGTGTACTGATTCCTGAAAATCCGATTTCGATCGAAGAAGTTGCGAATACGATTGAAAATGCTTATAAACGCGGAAAGAAGCACTGCATTATTTTGATGGCGGAAGGTTATCCGCTTTCATTGGATGAAGTTGTCAAGCAGCTGGATGCAATGGATCTTGGCTTTACTGCCCGCGGCATCAACCTCAGTTATGTCCAGCGCGGCGGTTCTCCCTCTGCTTTTGACCGTATCCTGGCTTCCCGCATGGCGTTTACCGCGGTCGATTGGGTAACCAATAACCAGTTTGGTGTGATGACCGCACTGCAGGCGGATAAGATCACCCCGATCCCGCTCAAGGATGTTATCGGTAAACACCGCCAGCTGAACCAGCATTATATGGAAATTTCCAACGTTCTTTCCCGCTGAGAAATTGTTTGCGAAGAATTCAGAGGCCGAAATACACTATTCCGGCCTCTGTTTATTTATGTCTTCAGTTTCAGACATTTTATTACTGTAATCCTCATTTTTCTGATTGATACTGATGTTATGACAAAGTTTGGATATAATTGTCCTTTGATTTCAGGAGAATAGTTATGAATTATCGAAGCACTCGTGATACAAGCTTGTCTTTGACTGCCGCGGAAACGATCGCCAGGGGGCTTTCCCGTGAAGGTGGTTTGTTTGTTCCGGAATCTGTTCCGCAGATCGATGCAAATTTTCTGACACAGCTGTCAGCCATGAATTACGCCGAAAGGTCTGCCGCTGTGATGAAATTATATCTTTCGGATTTTACTGCTGATGAATTGTTAGAGTATACCAAAGCCGCATATGCTAATTTCAGCACGGAAAGTGCCGCTCCACTGCACCGGCTTGATGAAAAAACCTCTTTTATGGAGCTGTGGCATGGGCCGACCTGTGCTTTTAAAGATATCGCCCTGCAGATCCTGCCCTATTTGCTGACCGCCTCTTTGCGGAAAACCAATGAATCAAAAAAGGTTTGTATTCTTGTCGCTACTTCCGGTGACACAGGCAAGGCCGCTCTGGAAGGGTTCAGGGATGTTGAAGATACCGCGATTCTTGTTTTCTATCCGCGTGACGGTGTTTCTGATGTACAGAAACTGCAGATGCAGTCGCAGCAGGGTAATAATGTGAGTGTCTGCGGTGTGGAAGGTAATTTTGACGATGCACAGACAGGCGTCAAACAGATATTTTCCGATCCGGTTTTTGCATCTGAGCTTGCGGCCAGGGGCTGGTTCCTCTCTTCCGCAAATTCCATTAATTGGGGACGACTCCTTCCGCAGATCGTTTATTATATATCGGCTTATTGTGACCTGTTGAATGAAGGCAAGATTCACAACGGAGAGGAGATCAGCTTCTGTGTCCCGACCGGGAATTTCGGCGATATCCTCGCCGGCTTCTATGCAAAACAGATGGGTCTGCCTGTAAAACGGCTGATTTGTGCTTCGAATTCCAATGATGTCCTGACGGAATTTTTCCATACCGGAACCTATAACCGGAACCGTCCGTTTTTCACCACGGTCTCCCCTTCAATGGATATTCTGATTTCATCCAATCTGGAACGGCTGCTCTTTGAAGTTTCCGGAAAGGATGCCGGGTATATCACTTCGCTGATGACGGCTCTGAAAAACGATGGCTGTTATTCCGTAACACCGGAGGTAAAAGAAAAGCTGGATAAATTGTTCCGGGCGGGCTGCTGTGATGAAAACAATACAAAAGCGCAGATCGGCAGTGTCTGGGCGGATCATCAATACCTGATGGATACGCATACCGCAGTTGCGCATAATGTCCTTGAACAATACCGCAGGGAGGAAGTCTCACAGGAACAGGTCGTTGTTGTTTCGACAGCCAGCCCCTTCAAATTCTGCGGTGCGGTGCTTGAAGGCCTTAGCCATCCCGGTACCGGAGATGGCCTCTCTGAAATTGCTGAACTGGAAGCTTTAACCGGTGTTTCTGCTCCGGCTCCTCTGGCTGCGCTCAGAAATGCCAAAGTGCGCTTTTCCGAGTCAGTGGAAAAAGAGCAGATGGAAACCGTTGTGTCGGACTTCCTCAGGTAAATTAGACAGAATACATTTTAGCGGCCGGATTTCGGTTTTACCGTTTCCCGGCCGCTTTTTTTAATAATGATAACTGACGTATGCTATTTTTGCAGTATATCCGGGTTTTCGGCGGCTTTTTTCTCCTCAGAGTATTTCATGGCTTCTTTGCAGGATGCCATGATGGGAACAGCCAGGATCATGCCCCAGAACCCGAAGAGTGCGGAAAACACAAGCATTCCGATAAATATAATGATCGGATTCAGATCCATTTTTTTGCCGATGATCAGGGGACTGATGAGCCAGTTCTGCAGCAGCTGAATCAGAATGCAGCAGCCGGCGATCACCAGCGCAAACTGCCAGTTTGCCAGATCCAGTTTGGATGAACCGAAGACCAGCGCGAGAATCACGGATATTGCACCGGAGATGATCGGGCCAAAGTTGGGAATGGCCTCACAGACCCCGGCTGCCAGTGCGTTCAGAAAAGCAAAACGCAGGCCGGTAAATCCCCCCGCCGCCCAGGTGAGGAAGAAGATGAATAAAGTCACCAGAAACTGGCTGGAAATATAATTTTTCCAGACGTTGAGAATTCGTTTACCTAACATAGGAAAATATTATACCGTATTTCAAACCGGTTTTTCATCTGTGTTTTATATATGTTTTATTAGATTTGTGAATATAACCTTTTTTTGATTCTGCCTTGCGGCTTTGCCAAGGGAAAGATATAATTGGTGGATATTGTTCACTTGCCTGCTTTATCATAATAAAGTGATGAGTAAAAAGGTGACGGAGAACAATTGCGGCAGCATACGAAAAAGCGGAAAGGAGAAGAACGATTCATGGCGAAATTTTTGTTGAAACGCATGGCGATGATGCTCCTCACGCTGTTTATGATCACGCTGCTGACTTTTATCCTGATGCACGCGGTTCCCGGCGGTCCTTTTACAGGTGAAAAGCAGGTTTCCAAAGCAGTGATGGATGCGCTGAATGAGAAATATAAACTGAATGACCCGCTGTGGAAGCAGTTTTTTGATTATGTCGGTGGCCTGCTGCGTTTTGATTTGGGGCCCTCCTTCAAATATCAGGGAAAAACGGTCAATGATTTTATTGAAAACGGGCTGCCTTATTCGGCGAAGCTCGGCTCCATTACACTGGTCTTTGTGCTGATCGCCAGCATTCCCATGGGGATCGTTTCCGCCCTGAAAAACGGGAAATGGCAGGATATGCTGCTGATGGCACTCGCAACAGTCGGGGTGACGATCCCGTCTTTTGTGGTCGCGACTGCTTTGATTTATGTATTTTCATTCAAACTCGGTTGGACACCGGTTTATGGCGTGGATACCTGGCAGGGCTACATACTGCCGGTCATCGCTATGGGCGGTTATTCCGTTTCTTTCCTTGCACGTTTGATGCGTTCATCATTATTAGACGTTATGGGACAGGATTATATCCGTACAGCCCGGGCAAAGGGTATCAGTGAAACACGTGTTATCGTCAAACATGCTCTGCGCAATGCGCTGATCCCCGTCGTCACTGTGCTTGGCCCGACGGTCGCCAACCTGCTCACCGGCTCTTTTGTTATTGAAAAGATCTTCGCGATCCCGGGAATGGGCGGGTACTTTGTGAACAGTGTGACCCAGCGGGATTACACGACGATCATGGGAATGACGGTTTTTTATGCGGCGTTTCTGATTGCGATGGTCTTTATTGTCGACCTTTTCTACTGTCTGATCGATCCACGGATCAAGTATGATTAGAGCGGGAGTGTGAGCTTTGAAGGGTGAGACAGAGATGACACAGACCGGAAATAAATGGGAACGGATCGAACTGAGCGGGGAAGCGGATCGGCTTTACTCCAAGCCCCGTACCTTTGCTGAGGATGTGTGGTTCCGTTTCAGCCATAAACCGACTGCTTTGCTGGGACTGGTCATCATCGTCCTGCTGCTTCTTTTTGCGATCGCAGGACCCTATCTTACGCCTTATGGCTATGATGACCAGAATACGAAGCTTGCAAATATTCCTCCTGTAATGCAGGTCTATCCGGCTCCGGATGGGAATTATCTTTATATCACCAAGGCTTTGAAGCTCATTGAGGTAGATAAAGACGGGCATTTGCTCGGACAGCTCAAAAAGGGTAAGGATAACTCGAAAGAAAAAATTACAGTCTTTCCCTATAAAGATGATATGACTGTAACGCTGGATTATACCGTTATGCCGGCGACGATAAGGGATGAAAACGGAAACCGTATTGAAAAGGGCAAAACCATGTGGAACCAGACCTACCTGTTGGGGACGGATCATCTTGGCCGTGACATCCTGAGCCGGCTGATGTATGGTACGCGTATCTCCCTTCTGGTTGCTTTTATTGCCGCGATGGTCAACATGGTTATCGGTATTTTCTATGGCGGTATCTCCGGTTATCTGGGTGGACAGACAGATGCGGTCATGATGCGTATCGTTGACATCATTTCAACCATTCCGCTGACGCTTTATGTGATTCTGATCAAGGTCTGTCTTGATGACGGGTTTTTATCCATCGTTATCGCCCTTTCCAGTGTCTACTGGGTCGATATGGCTCGCGTAGTCCGCGGTCAGGTGCTGAGTCTGAAGAATCAGGAATTCGTGATGGCTGCCAGAACGATCGGCTCATCCACGCTTTCCATTCTGACCAATCACCTGATTCCCAATGCCATGGGGCCGATTCTGGTGACTGTGACGATGCTTATCCCGAGTGCCATTTTTATGGAAGCCTTCATGAGTTTTATCGGTATTGGCATTGCTCCGCCATTGGCTTCATTGGGTACGATGTGTAATGACGCCACGGAAGCGCTGAGGACAAATCCGTATCAGCTGTTTCTGCCGGCGCTGGTGATTTGTCTGATCATGTTTGCGTTCAACTTTGTAGGTGATGGCCTGCGGGACGCTCTGGATCCGAAACTGAAGAAATAGAGATCAGGTTATAGGATCAGAGCTGCCCTCAGTATACTGAATAATTATGGAAAAAATATTACAAGTCCGCGATCTTCACACATCATTCCTGACTTCCAATGGGGAGGTGCAGGCGGTGCGTGGTGTCTCTTTTGATGTGGAAAAGGGAAAAACGCTTGGTATTGTCGGAGAGAGCGGCAGCGGAAAATCCGTGACGAGCCTTTCGATTCTGAAGCTGTTGGGTCCGACCGGCAAGATCAGCGCCGGATCGATCAAGCTGGATGGTGAAGAACTTTCGTCAAAAAGCAGGAAAGAAATGCGTTCGATCCGCGGCGGAAGGATCGCAATGATTTTCCAGGACCCCATGACCAGTCTGAATCCGCTGATTCCTTTGGGAGATCAGGTTGGTGAAATGCTCTGGGAGCATAAGAAAGAATTATCGAAAAATGAACGGGACAGGAAAGTCATTGAACTGTTCCGTATGGTGCGCATTCCGGAGCCTGAAAAGCGGCTGAAATCTTATCCTCATGAATTTTCCGGAGGTATGCGGCAGCGGGTGATGATCGCCATGGCGCTTGCCTGCCGTCCGGAGCTGCTGATCGCGGATGAACCGACAACAGCATTGGATGTTTCTATACAGGACCAGATACTCAAGCTGATGCGGTCATTGCAGCAGGAAATGGGGATGAGCATCATGTTCATCACACATGACCTCGGTGTAGTGGCGGAACTGGCGGACCGGGTCGCGGTGATGTATGGCGGGCTGATCATGGAAGAAGCTGATATTTACAGCATTTTCAAAAGTCCGAAACATCCTTATACCATGGGACTGCTGGCCTCTATTCCGGATATGAACCAGGACAAAAGCAAACGGCTGGTGCCGATCCCCGGCTCTCCGCCGGATATGATCCGCCCGCCGAAAGGATGTCCTTTCGCTCCGCGGTGCCGATATGCTATGCGTATATGTGCTGATGAGATGCCGCCCTATGTGCAGACCGGTGATAACAGCCGCAGTATGTGCTGGCTGCTGGACCCGGAGGCTCCTGCGGAAGGAAATCCCTTCCGGTAATCAAAAATTAATCGAGAATATAA
Source organism: uncultured Chloroflexota bacterium (assembly GCA_902774215.1). Taxonomy (GTDB): domain Bacteria; phylum Chloroflexota; class Anaerolineae; order Anaerolineales; family Anaerolineaceae; genus Flexilinea. The sequence goes on along the minus strand of CACYHU010000054.1, from coordinate 11,166 downwards.
GAATTATGAATGATGAATCATCAGTCCTTCTTCGTGTCGAAAATCTGACCAAACATTTCCCGGTTTCCGGGAATAAGGTCGTTCATGCTGTTGATGATGTCAGTTTTTCGATCGAAAAGGGAAAAACACTGGGATTGGTCGGAGAAAGCGGCTGCGGAAAAAGCAGCTGTGCGCGGACAGTGATCCGTATCTATGACCCGACCCGCGGGAAAATCATCCTGGACGGGACGGATATTACGAACCTTTCCCAGAAGGAAATGCTTCCTCACCGGCGGAAAATGCAGATGATTTTTCAGGATCCCTATGCTTCGCTGAATGCCCGCATGACAGTACAGGATATCATCGCGGAGCCGCTTCGTGCTCACCATATTTGTAAGAACAAGGCGGAAGAGCGTGAATTGGTGGCGGATATGCTTCATCAGGTCGGGTTAAATCAGGAACACGCCAGCCGGTATGCGCATGAATTTTCCGGCGGGCAGCGTCAGCGTGTCGGTATTGCGAGGGCACTGATCCTTCATCCCCGGCTGGTGATTTGCGATGAGCCGATTTCGGCACTGGATGTCTCCATCCAGGCGCAGGTAGTTAATATGCTTCGGGCTTTTCAGGAAGAGCAGTGGCTGACTTATCTGTTTATTGCACATGACCTTTCCATGGTTCGCTACGTCTCTGATGATGTCGGGGTGATGTACCTCGGCAAGCTGGTTGAAAAATGCGGGACGGATGAGATCTATGCCCATCCGCTGCATCCTTATACGCAGGGGCTGCTTTCTTCGGTACCGATCCCGGATCCGGAACTGGCACGGAAGAAGGAAAATGCCGGGATCGCCGGTGACATCCCCAGCCCGATTGCTCCGCCTGAAGGCTGTCGTTTCCATACGCGTTGTCCTTATGCGGAGGAGCGCTGCCGGAGTGAAGTCCCTGAATTCAGTGAGGTTTCTCCGGACCATTTTGTGGCGTGCCATAAGGTCAGCCATTAGCAGAATTTTGGATGGTGTTTATTGTATAAAAACGGAGATTTCCGTTTTAAATTTTTTGGAGGAAAAATGAAGAAATTTTTATTATTGATGTTGTGCCTGATGATGGCCGCCGCTGTTCTTCCGGCTGCTGCCGCTGTGCAGGAAATCACTTACGCTCTGGCTAATGAACCGGATGGCATCGATCCGGGAATCACGAACAATTCCTTCGCTTCCCCGATCCTTAACAATGTCTTTGAAGGTCTGGTTACCTACTCGACTGAAGACGGTTCCCTGATCCCCGGAGAAGCTGAGGACTGGACCATCTCCGATGACGGTACCGTTTATACCTTCACCCTCCGTGAGGGCCTGAAATGGTCTGACGGCAGCGACCACACTGCTAAGGATTATGTTTATGCGATGCAGCGTATCCTGGACCCGAATACCGGTGCCCGCTATGTTGACTTCCTGCTGGGCTATGTCGCCGGCGCGGCAGAATATTATGAAGATAATTCCATCGGGTTTGATACTGTCGGCGTCAAAGCTCTGGATGACCGGACTCTTGAAATGACACTGATCGCTCCGGCACCTTACTGGCTTGATATTCTCACCATGTGGACCTTCAGCCCGGTTCAGGAAGCCACCGTTGCTGCCAACGGCGACCGTTGGACCGCATCCGCTGATGCTTATGTTACCAATGGCCCATTCAAGATGTCTGAGATCAATCTCGGTGAAAGCTTTGTCCTGGTTAAGAATCCGTATTATTATGATGCCGAAGAGGTCAATCTTGAAAAGGTCACCTTCCGCTTCATTCCTGATTTGGGTACCAGCCTGATGGCTTATGAAAACGGCAACATTGATGGTATGTCAAACATCCCTTCAGCAGATATGCCTCGTCTGAAGGCTGAAGATGCCGGCGTAGTCATGACTCCTTCCTACGGGACCGTCTGGTATGATTTCAACTGCGCTAAAGCTCCGTTCGATAATGTCCTGGTCCGCAAAGCTTTCAGCATGGCTGTTGACCGTACCGCTATCATCGAGGATGTTGTCCAGACTGAAGCCGACCCTGCTTTTTCCTTCATGGCTCCGGGATATGTTATCGACGGTGAGGATCTGATGGATACCGCCAGTGATAATGATATTTCCGATGAAGCTGATATCGAAGGTGCTCAGGCAGCTCTTGCTGAAGCCGGTTATCCGAACGGTGAAGGCTTCCCGGAAATCACACTCAGCTATTACTCCAATGAAACCGTCGGCAAGGTCGTTGAAGCCCTCGCCCGCCAGCTGCAGGATGCGCTGAATATTTCCATCAAGATCAGCAATGCCGACTGGGCTGTTTACTACGATGAACACGTTGCCGGTAATTATGACATCGGCGCCATGGGCTGGTCCGGTGACTATGTTCACCCGATGACCTTCCTGCAGATCTTCACTACCGGTGATGCCAATAACAACGTTTTCTATTCCAACGCGGAATATGATGCCCTGGTGAAGCAGGCTGCGAACATGACCGATGCTGAAGAAGCCTTTGAGGTGATGCGTGAAGCCGAAGCTATCGCTGCTGCCGAATATCCGGTGCTGCCGCTGTACTACAAGGCCAATACCATGCTGATGCATGACAACATTGACGGTTATTTCGTTACCCCGTCCAATGCCCTGCTGCTGAAGACGGCATATGTTGAAGACTGAGTTTTCTGAAACGCAGTATAAGCACTAAAGAATAAAAACATCCCCGGGAGGTTTTTCCTACCGGGGATGTTTTTTCAGTCCGGTTTCTGATACCTGTACTTTTTATCTGTAATCTGATATGCGGGAATTTTCCTTCTGATCGTGATGGTGATGGTAATATTTTCATATTACGTGAAACAAAACAAGGGAGAAACTCTATGGTCCGCATCAAAAAAGTTCAGATTCCTGAGCTGCCTGTGAAAAAGCCAAGACGCTTATATATCTGGCTGCCGCAAAAATATTTTAAATCTGAGCAGTATTATCCGGTGTTATATATGTTTGACGGACATAACGTGTTCTATGACAGCCACGCTTCCTATGGGAAGAGCTGGGGAATGAAGGAGTATCTGAACCGGTCGCGGCTGCCTTTGATAATCGCCGCCATCGAGTGCAATCATGAGGGTGAGCGCCGGATGAATGAATATGCGCCATGGGATTATGATGATTCGGAGCTTGGCAGCATGGAAGGCCAGGGCAAATTGACGATGGATTGGATCACAGGACCGCTTAAACAATACATCGACAGCACCTATCGTACACTTCCGGACCGGGATAATACGCTGATTGCCGGAAGTTCCATGGGCGGCCTGATGTCTCTCTATGCTGTGACTGCTTATAATGATGTTTTCTCCCGCGCTGCTGCTCTTTCGCCGAGTTTCTGCTTCGGAGGGGAACATCTGCATCAATTGTTTTCCGATACTCCGCTTCAGGAACCGACCCGGATCTATATGGATACTGGCACATGTGAGTTTGATCCGGACGAACGGGGGCAGATCGCTGAATTATTTGAATCAGCGGCAGAGCTCACCTGTTCGGGCGCTGATGTGGCTGCCCGTGTGGTTCCCGGAGCCTGTCACTGTGAAGCTGCCTGGGAAAAGCGTATCCCCCTTTTTATGAATTATCTTTTGTATGAAGAGGCCTGCCAATGAATTATGTGATTATCTCCCCTGCATATCCTCTCAGCATCACTTTTTTCTGTGATCGTTTGAGTCAGCTTGGTGTAAATGTACTCGCTATCGGTGATGTTCCTTTCGATAATCTGAATGATCAGCTGAAAAAAGCGCTGACTGAGTATTATTATGTGAATACACTTGAGGATTATGATCAGGTCTACCGGGCGGCTGCTTTTTTCATCCATAAATACGGCAGAATCGATTGGCTGGAATCAATGAATGAATATTGGCTGCCTGTAGATGCCCGTCTGCGTACGGATTTCAACATCAGCGTAGGTACACGGGATAATGAAATCGGTGACCTTATAAGAAAATCCGGCATGAAGCGGGTGTTTTTTGAAGCCGGGATACCCACAGCACGTCAGCATATCGTGTCTGATCTTGAATCAGGAAAAGCGTTTGCTGAAGAAGTGGGCTATCCGGTTATTGTAAAACCTGATATCGGTGTCGGAGCCAATGGCGCCGGAAAATTGAATAATGAGGCTGAATTGATTTCTTTCTATGCTGATCTCCCGGCAGTCCCCTATGTCATGGAAGAATTTTTGTCCGGAGATATCTGCACATACGACGCTGTCATAGGTTTGAACTGTGAACCGCTTTTTGAATCGATGTGCACATATCCCTCTGTATTGGATTCGGTACAGAATGATGAGGATGTCCATTTTTATACGACAGCGGAGGTTCCTCAGCGGCTGCGTGAATTGGGCAGAAAAGCTGTGATCGCCTTTGGTGCGGACTGCCGTTTCGTCCATTTTGAATTTATAAATATCACAAAGGATTATGAAGGGATCGGGAAAGCCGGTGATTATGCTCTGATGGAAGTAAATATGCGTCCTGCCGGCGGTCATGATCCGGACATGATGAACTATGCCCAGTCGGTTGATGTTTATCGTATTTATGCTGAGATGGTCACTTATGGCCGGAGAATCTCTCCCGATTCCGACGATCATTATCTCTGTGCTTATGCAGCCCGGAAGGATGGGCACGTCTTTTCTCACAGCCATGAGAAAATCATGGAGCGTTACCGTAATGACATCGTTCTGCAGGAAGAAATGCCACCGATTGACTGGCCTTCCATGGGACGTTATGTGTATATGGCAAGATTTAAGCAAAAGACGGAAATGGAAGAATTTTTTGCTTTCGTCCTTGACTGAAATACAAAATGGGGCTGTCGCATCTGATATGGTGTACGACAGCCTTATTCAGAAATACCATCAAAAGCAAATGCTTCACAATGGTGGGCGGGCAGCAGGTCTTGCTGGAGGGAGAACTTCCCGCCCCATGGAGATATTGCCGGGACCGGTCGGGCTGACCTTCAGTCACCCGCCAGCTTTGGTGCCTTTAAATAACGCAAAATGGCTCATCTTTTGTTTTGGGGAATCATCTGAATAATCGTAACATCAACGGAGTGATTCAGCAGCTTATAAATGGGTGTCGGGGGACACGCGTGAGCTTGCTCAGCGCGTGTCCCCCGACTGAATTAACCGGAACGCGGGAATCACTTTCGCTCCCAGCTGACGTTTATTCCGCGTCCCTGCGAAGCACTCCCTCCCGATGGCTTTTCAAAATTAGAATTTGCGGCAGCTCCTTTTTTTCGTTTTGTCTGCCTTCACAATTTTGCCGGCAGCTGTTATGAGTATTAATGAAATTCAGGCTGGTTGACGATTTTGGCATCGTGGAGCCAGGTATACCGTTCATCTTCGCAGCGGTCCGTCTGCAGCCAGGGCTTGCCGTCCAGGTGGCGGATCATCCAGCAGGTATACATCAGAAAACCGGGAGCCGCGGATTGCGGATGCAGTTCACCGCCCGGAATGGCTGAGAAGCTTCCGTCAACGCTCTTGAAAACCTGGTCGCCGACGAAACTGGCGCCGAAACCTTCAGGACGGTCGAACAGGAAGTAATAGCATTCCGGCTGCGGATGGCTGTGAGGCAGATAACCGGACCAGTTGCCGCGGTCGTTCATGACTTCGCCGAGAACCATGTTGGACCAGGGCTCGTGTTCGTAGTCGAATACTGTGTTGACCTGACGGTTGGCGGTGTTGCCGAATTTTCCTTTGGCTCCGGAATAGATCCACGGGATATCTTTGGGTCCATATAATTTTGCAGGGAAGGTCTTGTCATTATGGGTGCATTGGATCAGTACCTCTGCGTCCTCAATGGCTTCGATGGTGATGGTGTCTCCTGTGCAGACATGTGCGGCATACGGCAGTTCAGTGAAGACGTCTTTGCGGGATGCTTCCATGGAGAGTTCACCTGCGCTGAGAACGATTCTTCCCTTCTGAAGCAGTGCGGCAATTTCCTCGCCCTCGCGGCAGAAGCTGCGTTTCTCACCGGCCGGGATGCGATAGATCCGGACATCCATCAGCATATGGCTGTATTCATTGTCATAAGTGCAGAGCGTACGTACTCCGTTTTCATCAAATTCCGGATAACCGAATAATTTCATCTTTTGTCCTCCACTTGTTTCCTTTCAGTTAGTTTAATCAATTGTACCATCAGTTGCTTCGGCTTACGGACATGAATTTATATTTATTCGCTGAAGAATTTTCGCCAGGGCAGTTTGTCTTCGAAGACAAAAATGGATTCAAAAAACCTGCTGCAGAGGCTGATCAGGTATCCGTTGATCAGGGCGCAGATAATTGTCCCGCCTTTCACACCGACAAAATGGCCGAATCCATAGAAAATAAAAGATAGGATCACTCCGACAGCACAGCTGCAGATGTCGTAAACAGTTTTGACCTTGTTTATATCCTTTCCTGTTTTTGCTGCCACCTCTTTGACAAACAGATCATATGCTTCGGGAGGAATGTAGGTGTGAAAGATCAGCGATATCCCGACAGCACAAAATGTGATCCCGATGAGATAAAAAAATACGCGTCCCGGTATGCCCGGCAGAGGCAGAAAACTGATCAGTTTCATGGCAAAGTCAAGGATAAAGCCATAAAAAACAGCAGTCACAAAGGAAAACAGGTATCCCTTTTTAAATTTTCCCATGACAATGCACAGCAGGATCAGCACAAAAAACTGCAGAACATATTCGGACATCCCGAAAGAATAGAAAGGCAGATATTCGGATATTTTCAGATGGAGCAGGTAAGCGGGTGCAACGACCATGGACATGCCGAAATCAGCTTTTTCCATAAAAGCAGCGCCGAATGCAAGTACGATAATGCCAATCAGATATGCAAGTTCACTTGGAAAGACTTTTTTCGTTTTCATATGATGTACCTCCGAAGTTTGCCTCCGTTTGGTACAGAAACGGAGAAAGATATCCTCAGGTGCTCCCTTTTTTAAAAAATCTCCCTCATGAGCCGGGAGCGCAGACCCGGGTTGGCAGGCGGTTCTATGTCCACAATGTGCCAGCCGACAGAATTGTAAACGACCGTATTCTTATACATCACGGAACGCGGTATTTGAAACCCGTAACGCGGATGGACATGCCCGTGGAACAGGAACTGCGGATGGTACTTATCCATCAGCGGCAGGAAAGCCTCAAAACCGTGATGTGCGAAGTCTTCCTGATCCCCGTACCCCCTTGCCGGAGCATGTGCGATGACGATATCAACGCCGCCGGCCATGATGATTTTTGGTACAAGTTTGTTGATCCGCCGGGCCATTTCTTTGTCTGTGTATTGATATGCACCGTAATTATAACGGACACATCCCCCGAGACCGAGAATACGCAGACCCTTGCATTTGACCAGTCTGTCATCGACGCATTCACAGCCTTCAGGGGGACGGTATAAATAACTTTTGTCGTGGTTGCCGGGAACATACAGCAGCGGAACATTAGCCATGGTGACCAGAAATTCCAGATAGTGGCGGTCAAGGTCTCCGCAGGAGATGATCATGTCGATCCCTTTCAAACGCCCCGGCTGATAATAATCCCAGAGGTAAGGGCTCTCCTCGTCGGCAACCACAAGTAATTTCATTTGACAGCTTCCTCAATTTCCGGAGGGATGCTTTCCCGGTATATCCCAAGCAAACGGACCAGATTGCGTGACTGCGGCAGGAGCTGGTCAAATTGAGGAATGGAACCTTCAACATTGCTGCATAACCAGTCCATTTGTATTAATTCCTCCACAGGGAGCGGCTGTGCCCCGTTACTGATTTCCTTCCCTTTTTGATCTGTGATACTGGTCAGGAATGGGTCTATTGTACCATCAATAAGTCCTTTTTTCAGGTAATCTGAAAGTCGTTTCAGGCCTTCGGGCAGATCTTTGTCTATCACGAGGTCGACGACGCCGGTATTCATCCCCCACCAGTCATTGACGGCATTATTCCGGTCACGCAGTGCGTCAATGCCGCCGTTGATGAGGCTCTGGACAGTCTTTTCATAATAAGTGCCCCAGTTCCATTGCGGTGCGGCAAGCGGTTGGAAAGTCCCATCCGGAATCTCAATGTAAATTCCGGATCCCCATCGCAGCAAATCGCTGGCTGCGTCTGTGTCGCGGTTTGAGAAAATATTGATCCCTTCCGCTCTCAAATCCAATATCGGATCTCCCGGCAGGCATGTCCATTTCAGAATGATTTTTGCTCTGGGATTGGTGAGCTGAGCGCCGAGGGCGAATGCGTTGATCGCTGAAGTGCTGCCCATGATGGGATAATTGGCGATGTATCCGATTTTGTTTTTATCTGCCATCGCTCCGGCAATGGCACCGGCAATGAATTTTGCTTCATAAATACGGCAGTAATAGCTGCGGACACCGGTGTAGGGCATTGAGAGTGAGCAGTTGAATACGGCAATATTTTTATATTCAGCAGCGATACGGCGGCAGTTATCAATAAGTGTAGGCGTTGCCGCAAACAGGACATTGGATCCTTTTTTCACCGCCGAGCTCATGACCTCATCTACATTTCCTTCGCATAGATATGATTTGATGCCGACTGAATTGCCGAATCGTTCCTCCAGATATTTCTGTCCACGGTAATGTGCTGCTGCCCATGCGGATTTTTGAGGATCGAAATCATAAATAAAAGCGATTTCCAGTCGGGGGGTTCCCAAAATGATGTTGATCAGGCTTTTTCCCTTTTCCTCCGGTTCTGTGCTGACAGATATGGGCTCTCCGCGTGCCAGCAGACGGATATCCGGCCATATTTTTTCAAGGTCGCGTTTGATTTCGTCGTCGGTCTGCTCCTGCAGTTCGGAATACGGGTGCACCTTCAGATAGGCTAACAGCGCGTCGCCGGCTGTAAGTGGCAGTTTTTCGCTGTTGAGCTGCTCATAGGCGGATGAAAAACTTGTAAATCTGGAATTAAATGACCGTCTTATCTCTTCCGACCATTCCTGATCCGGTTCCAGCCCGACTGCTGCCTGCAGCTTTTGATAGGAACCGGCTTGTGTGAAAATGATCGTATAAAGTCTGGAGAGCTTATAGAAATTCAAAAACTCAAAATAGAGTTTGATTTGCGGGTCTTCAGACTTTTGAGGTACCAGCCGAATTACATTTCCGGTAATATCAGTGGCGCCGAGACTTTTCAAAACACTGACGCGTTTGTTCCCTTCCTGTATGTAAAAATTGCCAAGATATTCGTAGCAAAGGATAGGGTCTGTTATACCTTCATCCATCTGATAAAGACAAAGATTGATCCATTTTTGGCCGAACTCGGATTTCGGATCCATCAGCGGCATGTAATTTCCCGCAAATGCATTTTTCCGTCCGCCGGTATATGTGCCGATGATGCGGTCAATGGGTATGTCAACAATTCCGACATTGACGGAGCTGACATTTGCAAGGTTTACTTTTTCATCCAAAACATCCGGATAAGGGTCTTCTCCCTTGCTGAGTGCGTTGTTATAGTATTTTTTTCCTGCCTTCAATGCGTTTTCGTATTGTGTAATGGCATCCAGTCTGCTCATAGATTCTCCAGTAATTCAGTTTTAACCTGCAATGCGCTCATTTTAGCAGATTTTCACATCGTTTCTGTTATTCATTTTGTTTTTCTGTTACGTCTTTATAATATGCTAATAATATTTATTGGAATATTCAGATATTCTTGTTTCTGCCGAGTTCTGCTGAGTGAACAGATAAACAGTAAGATTTACCGGGTAAGAATAATTAATTAGGTTATAATTGTACCGTTATGAATAGGTTAGCTTTTGCAATCGTTGTGTTGTTGATTTTGTGTACAGTGCCTGTTTACGGACAGAGCGCTTTGCGTGATGTTCACGAGTTCGGTGATTGGGAATATATAACGAACGGAACCGGTTTGACCATCACTGCTTATCGCGGAAACGGGAAAAATATTGAGATCCCTGAGAATATTTACGGTATTAACGTGACTGCTTTGGATGAAAATCTGTTCAAAAGCAATATTACGATCCAGTCCGTCGTGATTCCCGATACGGTAACCTCCATAGGAGGCTATGCTTTTCATGGATGTACCTCCCTTGCTGATGTTTCCCTTCCTAAAGGGTTGACGCGTATTGAAACAAATACATTCCGCTATTGCACGTCGTTAACACGCATAACACTTCCGGATTCGCTGAATGTGATCTCCTCCTATGCGTTTGCCGGATGTATCAACCTGTCTTCGGTTGACATTCCTGACACCGTTACTTCAATCGGTGAATATGCCTTTGATGCATGTGCTGACCTGACAGATGTAAAGATGTCGAAGAATCTTAATTACCTTGGCGGCAAAGCTTTTCGTGATACACCGTGGCTTTCTTCGTTTACAGACGAATACGTGATCATTGGAAATTCGGTCCTGCTGAAATGGAACGGTTATTCATCTGTCGCGGATATCCCATACGGTGTGACAATGGTTGTTGATGCGTTTGAGGATAATTCATTTGTTGAAACTGTCAATATTCCTAACTCTGTCAACCGGCTCGGTGCATATGCCTTCAGCGGGGCGGTAAACCTCAAAAATATTGTGATTCCCGATTCTGTTACGAGAATTGATGGTTCTTCTTTCCTAAACTGCAGAAGTCTGCGCTCAATTCATATTCCTGATTCAGTTCAGTATATAAACGGATCGGCATTTCGCGGGTGTGAGAAACTTGCCGAATTTATTTTTCCTCCGAAGGTCGAAACGATAAATTCTTATGTGCTTGCGGACTGTAAGTCACTGACTGATGTCGTCATTCCCACCTCAGTGGGAACGATTCATGAAATGGCTTTCAGTAATTCTCCTTATGTCCGGCTGCATGTGACTTATGATTCACTTGGCGAACAGTTTGCGCAGGAACATGAAATGAATTACACATACTACATTCAGCAGACTCAGGACTTTATGTACAGCCGCAATGATGACGGAATTCAGATCCTGCTGTATATCGGCAAGCTCTATGATGTTGATATTCCATCTGAAATTGATGGACTTCCGGTAAACAGGATCAACACAGCCGCATTCCAGAATAATTCTACAGCACGCACCGTCACGATACCGAATACAGTGAAAACCATTGGCGACTGGGCATTTTCATATATGGACTCATTGGAGGAGATTGATCTCCCTTCAGAACTGGAATCATTAGGCGCGGATGCCTTCACCGGCTCGATGAATCTTCAGAGCATTACCTTACC
>CACYHU010000053.1 GCA_902774215.1 uncultured Chloroflexota bacterium | reverse complement strand
GGAGATGAGGTCTTCGATCTGCATCGGTGCCGCGGAGAGGTCTTCCCCGCGTTTGTGCAGGGTGACCAGGCCGCGTCCCATGGTGGTGACGCCTTTCATCACGAGTTTTGAAAGGTCGGCAAAGCGTTCGGAATAATAAGGTGCTTTTTTTGCGTCTTCTATCCAGCCTTTAAGGGAAACAAAGGTGAGGTTCATGATCGCGATCGGATCGGTATCCTGTGAAGCAAAGGGATCCACAACATCGGAAGGGAGTGCCATATCGGATAGAATGTTACGATCCCATGGTGTAACACAGCCTGCGTATAAATCGAGCAAAGCATTTTTTTTCATGAAATTTCTCGATAAATCGGACATGACTGATTTTCTCCTTTCCTTTGATTTGGGGCCGGGGAACTGGACCGCCTGCAGGCCTGTATCCCTTTTCCACGTCTTCGTACCGCAGTGCAGATGACGGTACTTTGTGGGGACGGGCTCCGTTGGGGACCGTCCCCGGGGTGTCATTGTTAAACATAGGATACACCAAAATTTAAAAAAGAAAACCGCCAATATTGGCGGTTGACAAATGTTCGATTTTGTGGTATGCACCCAGGTGCACCGGGGGACAGGACTGCTTGCGAGCCTGTCCCCTTTTTGCCGTGAACTCGTGCCGCGGAAGACGGGTCTCAGCTGTGGAGCTGTTTTCGTGAGACGGGTCCAGGCCCCGGATCCGTCTCCATTTGCTTCTTTTCAACAGGAAGAGGATCATTTCATAAAAATTACCGGTAATCGCTGTCGGACAGGAACATCTGCTGTTTGACTATCCGGTATAACGACAGCATTTCCCGGAAGAGTTCCCTCTTCCTTGGATCGGTTTTTATTCTTCCCATTTTCTTTCTCCTGTTATTAGCTTATTGGTTCAAGATTCATGCTAATTTCAGGTTAACACAGTTTATGGGACTCCCTCAGTCCATCTTTTTTTGAAAAGATATCTATATTACACAAAAAAGACAGAGTCCGAATATGGGCTCTGATTTTTCACATTGGCAGCTTTATGAAAACAGTTGTCAGGAAACCGACTCTTCCAGATACTTCAGACTCAGTTTCTCTTTCACCTTTGCAATATCTAACCCACCAGGGAGTTTATACGCCATGGTGTAAAAATCACTGCTTGTGATTACCTTTGATTCCATATCGGTCCGTATCCGGCCATTAATCCCGCGTAAGATTTTCCTCTTTGATTTTCCATTCATCCACCGCAGTGAACATACGGAAAGTGTATTCACCGAGGTTCAGGGTAAAATCAGGCAATATCTCCCCGACCGGTCCGTAACCGTTATACATATGCCCGTAAGCATAATTAAGCGACCAGACAGGGGTGATCACACACGCTTTGGAATCGATGAAGAAGAGATACAGGTCTTCATGCGTTTTGGACCTTCTCGCGGGAAGAATATCCGGCACCGCGTCCGGCTTTCTGAAATGGTTAAGGATCTCTTTCATATCCGGCTCTGACGCGTGCAGGATGACGTCATAGCTGCCAAATTGCCTGTTGTCAAATTCATAAAATAATTTCATATGCTCTCGAAGATTTGTAGGAAGATTTGTAGATAAAATACATTTCAGCCCCCTTTCCGCATCCCGCCGATTATATTGCCCCATTTGCCGTATTGTTTGCTGATGAATCGGTGGTAGAAATCGAAGGGAAGGGGGCGGCCGGTTTTGGCGATGTGATCGCAGCCGGCGGCAGCCAGTTCGACCGCCAGCTGCAGCTGACTGTCCGCCCAAACATTGTCAATGGCAACGATTTCATTGGCGAGCATCCTGATAAAGCGGCCCGATTGGATTTTTTCTTTGCAGATGAGCATCTTCAGGCAGGGTTTTCCGGCCAGGGTGTCGGGATACTGCTGAATGATTTTTTTATATTCCCTTACGAAGCAGTCCGCATTCCGTATACTTCTCCCGCCCTTGATGGATATGAATCCAATCACGCCTTTCCGCATCACAACGATATCGATTTCATTTTTTCTTTCAGAAGCCTCATTCCAGGTGAAGATCAGATTCCGCTCCACATCAGTGAATTTCCCGTTATTTTTTGCATCCGCGAATGCTTCATAAATTTTCTGCTCATATCGAAATCCGGAAGTGGTATTTTTCGGAATATTCTGCGTAAAGTTCAATCCATAAAGCTGAAGCAGTGTCTGAAGCGAAAGCTGCATTGGAACGCAGGGCAGGTCATACCTTGCGGCGGCTTTTCGATCCCAGGAAAGGAAAGAAAGCTGCATCCGGAACAATCTGGTGTCAACGGTCAGCAGCGGAGCTAGCATCTCCCGGGAAGCGAAGCTTGCGGCATGCTGCATGGTTTTGTTCCCGCCCTGATTAATGAAAGCCACTTCCTCATTCCGGCGGTATTCCTGATCCATGATTTCCCGTATCCTGCTGTAAATTTCCTGATATCCTGTCTGTTTCTCAAAAACAACGATATCGATCGACTGATCCCAGCCCGGACTTTCTACATCGCGATCCCATTGGAGAAGCCAGGCTTTAATGCGTTCCGCCATGGAGTAGTATGCTTCGGTGGTCAGAAAATATGCGCCGTCTATCAGGTTCGTCAGCTGCGTAAGCGGCAGGAGTATATTCAGCGGATCTTTCCCAATCAGACTGATCAATTTCATATTTCTTAATTCCTCCCGGAAAATTCTACCGGAAAAGCCATAATATTATAGTACTGAATTTCGGACTTAATCTTCACGTTGCTGCTTCGCCGGAACGAGCCCGTAAAGGAGATGTCTCAGAAAAAACTGAAGCAGCCAAATCAATGGGACCTGCTCTGCTGATTCACGTTTCTCATCAGCGAAAACAGGTCCCATTGTCTTAGTTCCTCACAGTTTCGTTTTATGCCTGGATCTTCACGAAGCTGCCTTTATCTTTCTGCTTTGTGACAATGATCTGTTTGTCGATGCGTTCTTTCAGCGAATCCACGTGCGAGATAATACCGACCAGTCTGTGGCTTCCGGCCAGCTGATCGAGGGTGCGGATCGCATGTTCCAGCGCATCATCGTCCAGTGTACCGAAGCCCTCATCCACGAAGAGCGAATCCAGCTGGATGCCGCCGGCGGAGGATTGAACCTCGTCCGCCATGCCCAGTGCCAGTGCCAGCGAGGCCATGAAGGTTTCCCCGCCGGAAAGAGAATTGGCGTTTCGTATGGAACCATTGTGATGGTCGATCACGTCCAGATCCAGTCCGAGCGATCTTGTGCAATAAAAGCTGACATTTAATACTCAGGTGAAGCAAAAAGGTATGAGGTTCTGTTTGCTCTTTAACATACATATCGATATGTTCAGAATTCAGGTGTTGAATATTTCGATAGTACGATAATGCGTAGACACAATTATGGCTGTTTGGCACTTACTGTTATTGGATCTGATCCTGCCAGGTATAAAGGAATATATCCTCAAAAGTGCATTGTGTACCGAAATCTTTGTTGGTCCCGGAAAGGATTGCAAATCCAAGACTGTTCCCCGGGATAACAACATCGTTCCTGTTGAAAATCTGATTCCCGTTAAAATAAATGCTGACTGAACTGCCGTCAACGACAAGCATAAGGATACCCTCCCCCTGAAAAGAAGGAGTTGTGACATACTGCTGGCCGTAGGAAAGCCTGTTCCCGTTATTGAGACCGTTGAAATAAATATATCCGTTCATGCGGATGGAAGTCATAAGATAATTCTTCGCATCAGAAACTGCATCAGAACCTGCGCCGAAAATAAAACCGCAGCCGGAAACGGCTCCGTTTGGTGCGGAGAATGCGGAAAGCCAGCTGATTTTTGATGATAAAACGAAATGATCAGCTTCCGTGATCGTGTAATATTTTGCCGTCCCCATATTCGTGTAGCTGTCGGAAAAGTCTCCGTAGGTAGTTATCTGCCCTTCCGACACCGGGATCGAGCCATTCTCTTTCAATTGCTGCAGCGTGTTAAGAAATTCTGTTTTATCGGCTAATACGGAACTGTATACAGATGTAAAAACGGTCATTACTGCAGCAAGGAAAAAGAATTTTCGTATAAATTTCATAAAATGCTCACTTTCATGAAGACAGATGAATTACGGACAACAGCACATGATCCATACGCTGCTGTCCATAAATAAATTATTTTACCTGTTTTTTATTCTAAAACCGTATTAAGCTGAACAAGAAATTTCAGACCGTTCGCCATGGCAAACGATTCGGCTTCGGTTCCGCTGTCGGATATAATGGTCAATGTACGCCCGTCAAGGATCTGTTCATCAATGGATGTGACAGAGGCCGGGATGACAAGGACCAGTTCCTTCGCGTTTTCCGGCAGCAGATCAGCGGTGAGTTTGCTCAATCCGTCAGGAATGCGGATGATGCTGACATCGACTGAAGATGCGGCGGGTACTGCTTCCGGATTTTCAGATGCCCCGTCAGATTCCTCCGTACATGTACTGCAGTCGCAGAGCGCATCGGCTGCGATTTCATAACCGTTTGAATCAGCCCAGAGAGCCAGAAGTTCTTCGTCGGAGGAGCAGTCGTCATAAGACATGACGGTATATCCCATCCCCTGAAGTGCGGCTGCCGCGGCAGAATCAGGCATGGCACAGATCACAGTCCCTGCGGAGCTGTCAAATGGTGCGTTCCCGATCTCCTCCAGTGTCTCGGGCAGTTTGATCTCTTTCAGTGAATCTGAGCCGGTGAATACATTTGAACCGATGTTTTTGACATTTCCGTTGACCTGAACATATTCGAGATTGTCCATGTAGGAGAAAGCCCAGTCGCCGATCGTTTCAATGGACTGAGGCAGGATGATCCGTTTGACCTGTGTGTTATTCTGGAACGCGGCTGTACCGATGGAAGTCACGCTGACATCATTGAACGCCGCGGGTACTTCCACATCATACTGGTTCCCGGTGTAGCGTACGATCCGGATCCCTTCCCCGCCAGGCTGGATAATGAAATCATCGGCTGACTGTTCGACGTAATCATAGGGTACATTGTTTTCCTGTGCGAACCGTTCGCCTTCCGAGCCGGGCGTCACGTAGAGATGGACGTTTGGGGAATTCTGAAAAGCGTTGTTGTGGATCGTCGTGACGGTGTCAGGGATGATGATATCGGTAAGTTCAGGGCAACTTCCTAAAAAATTATTGGGTAAATTTTTCACATCGGTTGGAATATTGATTGATGTAAGCTGTTTATCATTATAGAATGTGTATGGGCCAAATGATGTTAATCCATACCCTTCCGGCAGTTCAATTTCTTTTAGGCTTAGGCAGCCGTTTAATGCACTGGTTCCGATCGTGGTTACGAATTTCGGAATATTGACCTGCTTCAGCTTGACTGCATTAAAAAATGCATACTGACCGATATTTTTTACCGTATCCGGGATGTTTACGGATTCGATACTGAAATTATCCTCAAAGGCGGAGCTGATCATGGTTGTACCGTACGGTATTTCAACATTTGCATCTGTCCCGTTGTATTTGATCAGCACATCCTTCCCCATCATCACGAACTCGTCGGTCTGGGCATCAAGCCACGACGTATCGCGGAAAGCCCGTCCGTGTACGGTTGTCAGCTTCCCGGATGTGATCACGTCGCTGAGCATCATGCAGTTCTCAAAAGCGGATTCGCCGATGGTGGTCACCGAGAGCAGGATAATATCCTTCAATTGGATACAGTCTGAGAAGGCAAAACCATTGATTGTCGTCACTGTGAACGGGATCGTGATATGTTCAAGGCTGATGCAGTAGCGGAAGAGCCCGGTGTTGATCACAGTCAAGCCGGTTGAAAGCTGAACGTCCTTCAGTGCCGTGCAGCCGTAGAACACTTTAGCGCCGGTGGATTTGATGCTGTTTGGCATCACCACGCTGACCAGGTCTCTGTTGTCCTTGAATAGCTCGTTTTCAAGCTGTGTGACGGTTTTCCCATCAAGCTCGCCCGGGATCTCAAGACCGGTTTCGCTGCCCTTGTATTTTGTCAGGGTAATGCCGTCTTTATTTTCGATATAATCCCAATCACCGGATGAGAATGTTTCCGGTGCGCTGTCCTGGCCTATGACCGGGAGAATGGAAACCATCAGCAGCATACAAATAATGAAAATGATAATTTTTTTCATTATTCCTCCAGTATCTTTTGCAATTATTAGCTTTTATAACCTGATTTTTATTATACAATAAAAAAAATGTTGCGGCTGATTAATCAGTTATTAAGGAAGCGCTGATTTACTCAGTTTGAGTCGAAGTGACCTGTTTTCGTTGACTCATTTTGAGTCAACAGAACAGGTTGCATCGACTCATTTGATACGAGACAGTCATAAAGGATCATACCTTCCGGTTCGTCATTTTTTTCCTGATCAGTATCTGTTCAGAACGTATCAGCGGGGACTGTCCCTTTATGGGACTGTCCCCGGAGAATGTTCTGAATAGATATCCTGATTATAAAAAATGAAATGCAAACCTATTTTATATTGAATTTCTTAAAAAACAGGATAATATGATAAAATAGATTAGCGAAAGAAAACAAATTGAGGGGAGAGACTTTATACTTATATCTGGCTTTTCCCTTGAATGTTGATCGAAAACGGAATGAGCTTTGCGGCGGGATGTATCTGAAGCTGCAGGGTTCATAATCATACATGAAGTCGGATCCGGAAACCGCTGTCGAGCGCGCGGTCCTGGAAAAGATGGAAACAGGTTTTTATTTACGGTCTGGAAGAATGCCGGAAGGCGAAGCTTTGTCCGTTCGCCAGGTAATTCCCGATTAAGAATTAAAAACGAGCAATTAAAAAGTTTGGATCTGATAGTTCCTGCCAGATCTTGGGATTGATTTTAATTTTTCATTTTTTATTCTTATTAGGAAACCGCTGTTCAATGACTGTTTAGCCCCGAATGAGCCCGAATGAGTCAAAGTAACCTGTTTTCGTTGACTCAGAATTGAGTCAACAGAACAGGTTGCATTGACTCAGACTGAATTAATCAGTGTTTCCTTAGAAAAAGACCGCCCTGACCATGCGTTCCGGGATTTTCTGCACTCGGCCGGGGTAACGCCGGAAATCGGAACGGATCAGAAATGTATTACGTCCTTTGGACCGCCACCGGAAATGAAGAGAAAACCCGTCAGATGATCCGCAGCCATGTGGATCCTGCGTATTATTCCCGTGTCGCTATCCCTTACCGGAAAAAGCGGTATTTCAGCAGCGGCAGATCATCTGTTGTCAAGGAAATCATCTTCCCTTCGTATATCTTCATTCAGACGGAGGATATCGAAAGCTTCGTTCAGCAGCTCGGCCGCTTCCCCGGCTTCAAGGTCGTCCTTCACACGGAGGATGGCTACAGCCCGATTTACAGACATGAGGAATACATCCTCACGAAGCTGCTGAATAATGAGGACATCATCGACATCTCCGAAGGCTATACAGTTGGCGAGAAGATCATCGTCACGAAAGGCCCGCTGATAGGCTTTGAGGGGCAGATCAAAAAGGTGATCCGCCGCCGCGGCCTTGCCGTCCTTGAGATGAACATCTTCAACCGCCCCACCGAAGTCCGCCTCGGCCTCGAATTGATTAAAGAGAAGGGATAGGATATAGGGGATAGAGAATAGGTTATAGGATATAGGTTATAGATGATAAGTTCCCGGACATCATCGATTTCAAACCACCACCCGCTAATACCTGAAACCTGACACCTGAAACCTACCCCCAACACCTGAAAAAACGGAGAGAGAGTATTTTAATGAAAAAACAAAGAATCAACGTAACGCGATCCTCCATGCCGCCGCTTGAAGAGTACATCGAGGAAATTAGACCACTTTGGGAAAACCGCTGGCTTTCGAATCACGGGGAAAAATGTAAGGCATTAGAGGAGCAGCTGCAGGAATTTCTGGCTGTTGACCATGTCGCGACCTTCGCTAACGGACATCTGGCATTGGAGACAGCTCTGCAGGCTTTGGCTTTTCCTCCCGGCAGTGAGGTGATCACCACGCCTTACACCCATGTTTCCACCACCCATGCCATCGTGCGCAGTGGTCTGGTTCCTGTCTTTACTGATATCGAACCTGTGCACTATACGCTCGATCCCGATCGCATTGAGGAAGCGATCACGGATAAAACGAAGGCGATCCTTGCGACACATGTTTACGGCTTTCACTGTGATGTGGAACGCATCGCCCGGATCGCGGAAAAACACGGGCTGACGGTGATCTATGACGCGGCACATTGCTTCGGCGTGACCTGCAAGGGTACCGGCATCGCAAATTTCGGTGATATCGTCATGTTCTCCACCCATGCAACGAAGGTCTTCCACACCATCGAGGGCGGGCTGCTCACCTGGAAGGATGCGGATGATGAACGCTTTGAACAGGTGCGGCGCATCCAGAATTTCGGCCATGTGGCGGAGGATGATGTGCATTATATCGGAACGAACGCCAAGATGACGGAGTTCTCCGCGGCGATGGGTATCTGCAACCTGCGCCATCTGGAGGAAAATATCTCCCGCCGCAAAGCCGCGGACACCCGCTATTGCGAACGGCTCTCCGGCATTCCCGGTATCCATATTCCCCGGCCGGATGCAGATACAAAATGGAATTACATCTACTTCCCGGTCATTTTCGACGGCTTCCGCCTCAACCGCGACGAGGTCAAAGACCGCCTTGCGGAACACGGCATCTACGCCCGCAAGTATTTCTACCCTCTGACTAACGAAGAGAATGTCTACAAAGCTCAATACGGCAGAGCCGACATCCCCGTCGCTCGCCATATATCCCGAAACGTCCTCACCCTCCCCATGTTCTCGGATTTACCTCCGAATATGGTGGATGAAATTTGCGATGTGATATTGAATTAGAGTAAAAATAACGAGATTAGAAACATAAATCAAAAAAGTAATCGGTATTACATGAAACTAAAACGACTGTGGTGGATCATATGTAATTATTTTACCCGAGGGGGGTATAAAAGAGCTCTCTTTGCGAAGAAACATCATATTTATGCACATGTTGGAGACAATGTAACGATTCAATCACGCTTTGTCCCGATTTATTCGGAATTAATCTCATTCGATGACAATGTGCACATTGCACGTAATGTTGATTTTGTTACCCATGATATCATACATTCGATGCTGAACAGACTGCCGGAGAAAGACCGGCATAATTACAAATTCAAAGAACATATCGGTTGTATTGAGATTCTTGATAATGTAATGGTTGGCAGCAATTCTGTAATTCTTTACGGAACGAAAATCGGACCAAATGTAATTATTGCCTCTGGCAGTGTTGTTACCAAAGATTGCGAACCAAATTCAGTTTATGCTGGATGTCCAGCTAAAAAAATTGGAACTTTAGATAATTTTATTACTAAAAGAAAAGAGAAAGAAACTTCAGGTACATTGGCCACAACTTCAAATAACCAGTCGCTTACATCAGAAGAAATAAATAAAGCATGGGCTGTATTTCAATCACAGCATTCTAAATGAAAAAATTATTATTCATAGCAGGCATACTAACTTTTTTTTTCTTTCTAATCGCAATAGCATCCCTTATTTATGTTCTTGTTCCGTATCATGATCGTACTGCTCATAATATACCAGCTGAAAAGCTTATAGAAATACGGTCTTTTGATGGATTGAAATTATCAGCGGAACAAATTTTTCAAGGGAATCAAACTAACTTATGGGCTCTCCTGATCCATTCGTATCGCACTGATCATACTGTGATGTATCGGTATGGACAATTTTATCTTTCGCATGGATACAATGTATTGTATCCCGATAACCGGGCACACGGGAATAGTGAAGGTATTTTTATCGGAATGGGATATCTCGATCGATTGGATATTTTATCATGGGTCAGATACATTCTTTCGATTAACCCAGATGCACAAATAATAATTCATGGACTTTCTATGGGAGCTGCAGCTGCTCTTTGTTTTTCCGGACTGGATTATGCAGAATTAGATCACGTTATTGCGATTATCTCAGATGCTTCATACAAGTCTGCTGAAAGTTATCTTTCGGAAAAACTCAAAAAGAAATTTCATCTTCCTGCATTTCCGTTGATTCCTATTTTGAACCTCGCGTCAAAGGTTGCCACAGGATATGCTTTATCAGATGCTTCTCCGATGAATTTTATTGGGAAGAGCAACATTCCAACACTTATTATTCATGGTTCTTTAGATGAATCTGTTTCAGTGAATGATGCTTATGTTCTTTACAATTCTGCTCGAATGAGAAAAGAGTTATTGATTATCCCGGATGCAGGGCATACTCATTCACTGAAAACTGCTCCTGAAACATATTTGAAAACAATACAAAATTTCATCGAGACATCGAATTGAATAGAAAATCTTCTTCAATAATAATGCAGGATGAATGGCAGCATCTGAATGAGGATGAACGACAGAAAATTTGTAATTTAATCAAACAAGAACATTATGAGTCTTTTACAAGAAAAAGAATTACAGTTCCGAATACTTTTTATACGCGATTTGGAAAAAGATTTCTTGATATCATAATTGGTTCATCTGCTTTTATTCTTACTTTTCCAATCAATATAATCCTGGCAATTATTACATATTTTGATGTAGGAATGCCGATTCTTTTCACACAGGAAAGAATTGGAAAAGAGGGTAAACCCTTTCATATTTTCAAATTCCGAAACATGACAAATGAGACAAACGAGCAGGGAATTCTCCTTCCGCCCAGTAAAAGAGTGACGAAATGGGGACAGTTTGCGCGCAGAAGCTCGCTGGATGAACTCATGAATTTCTGGAATGTGGTCAGAGGAGAGATGTCGATCATCGGCCCCAGACCTCTCCCGCAGAAATATTATGAACGTTTCAATAATGAGCAGAAACAGCGTCATCTGGTTCGGCCGGGATTGGAATGTCCCTTTCGCAACAACGGAAATGGGAAGAAGGGCTGGGAAAGACGGCTTGAAAATGATCTTTGGTATGTTGAAAATGTATGCCTTTCGACTGACATTCGCTTATTTTTTCTCCTTATAAAAAAAGTTTTTTCAAAAGAAGAACGGAAAATCAGCTCAGCCGGTATGCAAAGCGAATTTATTGGCTGCGACAATTCCGGAAAAATCATTACTGAGGAAAATATTCCACGTAAATATCTCGATATGCTTAGAACAGGAGCCTGATGTGAACGATTTTGCACAAATGATCCGTATTCCAGAGCAAAAAACAAGCCTGAGTTATCTGAACCAGGCGGGTTTTATTTTAAAAACGAAATCCGGCGAAACGATAGGTGTTGATTTATATCTGACCGATTGCGTCGAACGATTTGACGGGTTCAAGCGCTTATCGCCAAAAGTTGCCGCTCCGGAAGAACTTTTCCTGGATTATGTTGTCGCTTCTCACTGGCATCTGGATCATTTTGATATCGATGCGATGCCATTCCTGATGGCAAACGGAAAAACCAGACTGATCTGTGCGGAAGACTGTAAGGATCATGTAGCACACCTTCATCTTGATGAAAGCAGGGTTTCTTACATCAAAGCGGGAGAAACGCTCCAATGCGGAGATATCACGCTGCATGCTGTCTTTTGTGACCACGGAACAGGAGCACCATTGGCGGTTGGATTTGTTTTTGAACTGGATGGGTACAAGGTTTATTCAGCTGGTGACACATGTCTGCGGATTGATAAAGCTGATGATATCAAAGAAATGGGACCATTTGATGTAATGATTGCTCCGATCAATGGCGCATATGGCAATTTGAACGAACAGGATAATGTGGTTCTTTCCGCTTTTCTTCAGCCGAAACTCTCCATTCCCTGCCATTTCTGGACTTTTGCGGAGCATCATGGAGATCCGGGGCTTTGGATGCAGCTTATAAAGGAGCAGCTGCCCGGTCAGAAATACCGTTTGATGGCTCCTGGTGAACAAATATATTTCGATGAAATTTAACAATTTGGGGAAGATTGATATGACTGAAAAGATTTTTAACGGCAGAAAATTACTTATCCTTGGCGGAAATGCCGAAACAGTTCCTTTGGTGCAGATGGCTAATGATATGGGGATCAAAACCATCGTTGCTTCCTCAGTCCCCAACGAACCGGCCAAACAAATCGCCTGGAAGGGTTCTGATGTGGATGGAATGGATGTACCGGGACTTATTGCATTGGCTCGTGAAGAACATGTGGATGGAGTCTTGGTTGGCGTGGCGGATATGCTGGTACCTTCTTATTGCAAGGTATGTGACGCGCTTGGATTACCCTGCTACGCTACACAGCGGATCGTAGATGTTTTCGCTTTCAAGGATATTTTCAAATCCACCTGTGAACAGTATGGCATCCATGGTGTCCCGGAATATTATCTTGATAAAGAAATGCGTGAAGAAGATATCGCAAAGATCCGATTTCCTGTGATGGTGAAACCGGTGGACAGTGCTTCAGGACAGGGTATTATCCGCTGCAATAATGCTGAAGAATTGAAAAAGGCAGTTCTCTACGCATTATCTTTCTCCAAAAAGAAACGGTTCATTGTCGAACGCTACATGGAATGTGATGACATGGGCATGTATTACACCTTCAAGGATGGTGTCTGCAGTGCATCGTGTATTTATGACCGTTATGCTTCCATAGAGCAGCCAGGACTGGCCCGGGTCTGCCTTGGCGGTATCTATCCTTCCAAACATATCGGAGAATATTTTAACCGGATGCACGAAAACGCGCTGCGGATGTTTAAAGAGATCGGTATCCGCAACGGTGTTCTGATGCTTTCGGCATTTTTTGAAAACGGTGAGTTTTATGTGTATGATACCGGTTTCCGCCTTCAGGGAGAAGCCCCTCACCTGCTGATGAAATCGATCCATGGTTTTGATCAGCGTGAGATGCTGCTGCGTTTTGCATTGACCGGATCAGAGGGTGATTTTGATTTAATGAAACTGGATGATCCTTACTTACGTGGGAAACAGGCCGCCACATTATGGTTTTTGCTGAAAAAAGGTATCATCGGCAAAATTGAAGGTTTGTCTGAATGGCAGAATGATCCTGCTGCGGTTGCATTGATCCAACGTAAAACAGAGGGCGATGAGATATTTGCAGAATGGATTGGAACAGAAAAACAGGTGCTTGCCCGCCTGTACCTGGTTTGTGACACAAAAGAAGAACTGGCGGAGCGTCTCCATCATTATATGGATACTGTAAAAGTGACAGATATCGAAGGAAGAAGCATGCTTCTTCACGGTTTTGATGTAGAGAAAGCGCTGGGTTGCTGATGGAACAGAGATTAGCGGATAAAGTTATTGTGATATCCGGAGGAACCAAGGGCGTCGGTCGTGCCTTTGCGGAACGGTGCGGAATCGAAGGTGCAAAGGTCGTTATCGGCGGCCGGGATGAAAGTGCCTCAAAAGAGGCTCTGCGCAATATCAGGATCTATGGGTCTGATGGTATCTTTGTTTATACCGATCTGTTGAAGGTGGATGACTGCAGAAACCTTTTTGATCAGGCTTATAAGAAATTCGGGAAAATCGATGGTTTTTTTAATTATGCCGGCGTAACGCCGGTTTCTCCATTGGACAGCTGTGACGAGGAAACCTTTGACTGGGTGATGGATGTGAATTTCAAAGCCTGTTTTTTCTGCTGTCAGCAGGCGGTCAAATACATGCGGATGAATGGCGGCGGAAGTATCGTCCTGACCGGTTCCGCGCATGCCTGGGGCGGACAGAAGGATCGGGCGGCTTACGCCTGTTCCAAAGGTGTTCTGCGGACGCTGATGGAGCACATTGCTCATCAATATGCTACGGAAAAGATCCGCTGCAATTACCTGACACTTGGCTGGACACCGACTGAAGGGGAGGTTTCCCTGCGCAAAAGCCAGGGAGAATCGGAAGCTGAGCTGCGCAGGCGTGCGGCGGGAATCCTGCCTATGGGCCGCATGTGCGAGCGTACCGATTATCTCGAAGGCCTGGTCTATATGTTCTCAGATGCCAGTTCGATGATGACCGGATCCACTTTCCGCATTACGGCGGGGGAATATATTTGATTTTTATTGAATATGAATTATTTCGATACTGATTATATTAAAGAAGAAATACGGGACGGATGGCTCGTAACTGAAAAAATAAAAAAAGTGTGGTTTATACAGCTGGATCTTATCAGGCAGTTTGACCGTATCTGTGAAAAATACCATCTTCGTTGGTATCCAATGTGGGGTACTCTACTGGGAGCAGTCAGGCATCACGGTTTTATTCCCTGGGATGATGATGTGGATATTGTAATGCCTCGGGAGGATTATCAGAGATTCATTGCGGTCTGTTCAAAAGAGATATCTTATCCTTATTACTTGCAGACAACGCTTACAGATAATGAATGTTTTTATATGTGGATCAGTTTAAGAAACTCTGAAACGACCGGAAATCGGGAATCCTCTTTGCGTCTGGATCAGAATAATGGTATTGGTATTGATATTATGCCTTTGGATGGCTGTGAAAATGAACCAACTATATATAAAATAACCCGGTTGCCTGTTCGTGTGGTTTCTGTGCTGGCAAACACTTACGTTAATGAATTTAATAATGATAAAAAACATCAGATTTTACGAAAAATTTTACGGAAGACCGGATTTAATTATAAAAAAGCGTATATATGGTGCGAAAAGCAGAATATGAAATTTAATATTGAGAGATACGACCGTATGGCTTTTCGAGCACACGCTGATCCTTTGACAAAAGTAATACAAAGAGATATGTGGAGAAAGGAAGATTTTGCAAGTGTAATTAGGATGCCTTTTGAAAATATTACAGTAACTGTTCCGTGGGGATATGATAGAATTCTTTCGCAAATATATGGAGACTACATGGTGTTTCCTCCAATTGAGAAGAGAGGTGGGAAGCATGATGTTTTTTTTGATCCGGATAAACCTTATAGGAATTATTATTATAAAAATAAATTATTGTGAAAAAGTTTTATAGAAGAATATTCAAAGTAGATGCTTGAGGTGTTCACGATGAATTACTTCAGGATTTAAATTTGTGAAAAAATAAGAATGATACACTCATAACTGAAAAACAAGATTATTACGATAAATTTTGAAAGCAATAAAATATAAAACATGAATACTGATTTGATATCTGTTATTGTTCCAGTTTATAATGTTGAAAAATATTTGCATATTTCTGTTGACAGTATTCTTAGTCAAACATATTCGAATTTAGAAATCATTTTAATTGATGATGGCAGTACGGATAATAGTGGTGAAATATGTGATGAATATGTAAAAAAAGATTCACGATGCTTTGCAAAACATTTTCAGAACCGTGGCTTGTCAGCAGCAAGGAACAGAGGAATAGAATTGGCTCATGGAAAATACATCTGTTTTATAGATTCTGATGATTACGTTAAAGAAACATATATCGAATATTTATTTAATCTGATTAAAAAATATAATGCGGATATCGCCATATGTTCAATAATTCGGGTAAATCAAAAAAGGGTAGAGCAACCACCCGAACATCATATGGAAAAATCGATGTCTCCGGAAAATGCCTATAAATTAATTTATAATAACAGAAAATTTATCGGGGTGTTTAGTTGTAATAAACTATATAAGCTTGGTTTATTTAAAGATATACGATTTCCAGAGGGAAAATATTTTGAGGACTCAGGTACGACATATAAACTAATTGATAAATGTCAATCAATTGCTTATGGGAATGATCCTCAATATTTTTATCGGATTAATCGACCCGGTGCGATTACTGAGGCTTCAAAGACTAAAGATTCAAAAAGATATATTGATAAAATAACTTTTTTAAATGATACTGAAATATTTCTCTCTGTTCATTATCCCAAAGCGTTAGGAGCATTTTATACAACATATCTTGGTGATATGATGTTAATGGCAGAGTCTTGTAAGAAACAAGGCCAAAATGAAATAGTAAAGATTATTGATGAATATTTAAAATCTCATCGAAGATACATTTTTACTTTAAATGACTTATCTTTACGAATTCGTTTAAAAGCTTTGCTGTATTTTGTTTTTCTAATGATTTCCTAATTATTTTTATAAAAATAAGAGAGAATAAAATTGAAAACACAAATAAAAATTGATTTTTTTATAATTTTTTTATTAGTTTTTACGCCATTTATGATTCCAGTTTATTTTTTGGAATATTTGGATTTAGGAAGATTGTTTAATTTATGGAAAGTTGCATCGTTATTATATACGATCATACAATTAATTATTATAAATAAATTTGTGATCAGTAAAGAAGTAATAATTCTGGTAATATTCTCGTTGTTTTTATTTCTTTCAACACTATTGTATTCTTTTGAAAATTTGTATGAATGGTCAAAATATATACTTAGTTTTATTATTCCTTCAATTATTTTTTATTTTTATTTAAAAAATTATAGTGTTCAGTTATTAGGTTCTTTAGAGATAATACTTGGCGCGGAAATATTCATAAACGTTATTACACAAATTATTTTTCCCAATGGATTGTATTTAACAGGAGGCAGAGGTACAACAATAGCCTTTGTATTGGGAATGGAAAATAGGTTTTTCTTTACATATATTACATTTTTAGCTTTTGGTATACCATTAATCAATTGTTATAAAAGGTTTAAGGTATTCTATTATGTAACATTAATAGTAATTAATATTTCCCTTTTTTATGCCTGGTCTGTTGGAGCTATGATTGCAATAGTTATATTCGATATACTTTTGATTTTGAATTATTTTAAAATTTTTCCTCTGAATATTAAAAAGGCAACAATAATTTTGCTTTTTTTAAATTTAGGTATTGTTTTTTTTCAGATTCAACAATATTTTGCTTCTTTTATAGAAAATGTCCTAAAAAAATCAGTTACATTTTCTGGACGAACTGCTTTGTGGAATATGGCAATAGATTATATTAAACAACGTTTTTTATTTGGCTATGGAATGAACTCCTCCGAAGACCTAATGAAAATGTATGTCGGTTTGGTTCATCCGCATAATCAATTATTACAGGTTCTTTTTCAAAGTGGAGTTTTAGGATTTTCTATACATATATTATTCATTGGTTCTTGTCTTTATAAGTTGTCTAAATTAAATGATAAAAAATTGTATAATTTTATGATAATAGTGTACTTTTCTTTATTTATAGCATTAATTGCAGATTCATGGACATCTACACCATATTTTTATATGATATTCTTTTTATTTACCATGCCTGTTATTAATAATACTAACAATAATGAAGCAAGATGAGCTTCCTCTATCTCCCCTAAAGATTGCTTGCCTTATGATGTAAAGAGGTTTAGTCGAAGAGAGGAATCGTTTCAAAATTGTACAATGTATATCTGATGAATTTATAAGTGTTCATATTTTACTGGATCAAATTAATTCTATACAGCAATTGAATGACTTATACAATGTAGGTTTATTTTCTGCTAAACAGCAAATGGATATATCGATTTAGCCATTTATTTTCTTGAAGGATTTTACATAAACTGGAATATAAGTTTTTAGTAATTGAAATATTTATGGATCAAAAGTATAAATTATTGATTAAAAATGTTAGCTATCTAGCGATTGGTAATTTTGCGTCTAAATTGTTAGTTTTTCTATTAGTTCCTTTATATACAAATGTTCTCAGTACTGAAGAATATGGAAACTACGATGCAATTACTACAACAGTTGCTCTTTTGACACCATTACTTATTGCAAATATTTCAGATGGTGTGATGAGGTTTCTTTTAGATAATAAAAATAATGAAAAAGAAATTATGTCAATAGGGTTCAAATTCGTATCTATTGGCATAATGATTATAGGTGTTTTATTGTTGGTTAACAGACATTTTCAGTTTGTATACTTTTTAGATGGATATGAATTATTGACTTTTGTATATGCTGCTTTTCATATATTGAATTCTCATATTACGCAATGTGCCAAAGGATTAAATAAAGTTTCAATTATTGCAAAGGCAGGATTTCTAAGTACATTTGTAATGATTGCAGCTAATATATTGTTTCTTTTGGTCTTTCACTATGGTATTATGGGTTTCTTTCTTGCTAATATTATCGGGCTGATTTCTCCAACAATTTATTATTGTATAAAAATCCATCCTTTTAAATATTTATCCATAAGGAGTGTGGACAACCAGCTTCAAAAGGAAATGCTGGTTTATTCAATGCCTTTGATATTTAATACAATTGGCTGGACCATTAATAGTTCATTAGATAAATACTGTGTTATTTATTTTTATGGAATTGCCGTTAGTGGTGTTTTAGCTGTTGCATATAAAATTCCAACGATATTAAGTGTTATTTATTCTATGTTTACACAAGCCTGGCAAATTTCAGCAGTTGCAGAATATGAGAATAAGGATCGAGAAAATTTTTATAGTAGCACTTTTTTATTTACAAATGGACTAGGTTCACTTTGTTGTGCTTGTTTATTATTGGGAAATAAGACCTTATCTCGATTTTTATTTGCAAAAGAATTCTATCACGCTTGGCAATATGTCCCATTTTTATTAATTAGTGTACTATTTAATCAGACAGCAGGTTTTATCGGTCCGTTATTATCCGCAAAACGCGAATCGAATGCAATGGCTAAAGCAGCAATTATCGGTGCTTTAGCAAACTTTTTATGTAATATTATCTTTATTAAAATCTTCGGAATTCAAGGAGCCACGATTGCGACTGCCGTCTCCAGTTTTGTAATTTATTATGTTCGTTGGTTATATGCAAAAGATTTATTGAAAAAAAGAATATATCCTCAATTATATTCTTCATGGGTATTAATTATAATTAGTGCCTTTGCTGAAATATATAATATAGGCTATCTTATTCAAATTATGTCTTTAATTGGCATTCTTATAATTAACAGAAAAGAATATCATAAGGTTTTCAATCTTATCCCTATTAAAAGAGAAAATGAATAAAAAAAATGATAAGAAATTGATAAGAAATAATAAAAAAGTGACTTTTCAGAACAACTGTGGAATTTGGAAACTCGAACCTTGACAAAGAAACAGAAAAGACTATGCCGGCAATGATATTATATTCTTCAGACGAGGCTTTATAATTTCAAGATTTAAATAAATTGTTCTAATAACTATTTTTCTAGAAAAAATTTGGAGAGTATTCATGAAAAAAATTGGTATTGTTACTTTTCACAGATCATACAGCTATGGGGCTTGTTTGCAAACATATGCGACATATAAGTACTTAGAAAATTTGAATAATTATGTTGAAGTGATTGATTATCTAAATGATTATGAACAAAGGAATCATAAATTATTATTTAAAGAAAATAACCGTTTGATTGGATATGTAAAATCATTAATGAAAAATATTATATATCAAAAAAAAATACATATGGATAGGATTTTTAATAAACCAGAATATTATTATAAAATTACTTCAAAACAATATAAAAGAAAAGAAGAAATGATGAACCTAGAATATGATATTCTGGTTGCTGGTAGTGACCAAATTTGGAATCCTGAAAGAACAAATGGAATTGATGATATATATTTATTAAACTTTGGAAAAGCCCAAAATAAGGTTTCAATAGCATCCAGTGTTGGTAGTTATTATTTTACTGAAGATCAGCATGAAATATTTCAAAAGACATTTTTAAAATTTAATAGAATAAGTGTTAGAGAATCATTCGCAAAAGAACAACTTCAGAAAGATACAATAAAAGATATTGAGATTATTCTGGATCCTACTTTTTTATTGTCTGAAAAAGAATGGAATGAGAATATGATTCAGAAATCCAAATATTATGATTTGGATGAAAAATATATCTTAGCCTTTTTTGTGGGTTTTGATAGTCAATATTCTAGACAAGTAAAAGAATATGCTGATTATTTGCAATTACCTGTGTGGGTTATACAACCGATTAAGAGAAAAAAAATATATTCTGATAAGATATTAGTTGATATTCAAATTGAAGATTTTCTTTGTTTAATAAAAAATGCTGCTTTAGTAATAACAGACTCTTTTCATGGGGTTGCATTATCAATAATTCTTCATTCAAATTTTGTTGCGTTAACAAATGTCACAAATCCAATTAGGGTTGCTTCTTTGCTTCATAATCTTCATATGGAAGAGAGAATAGATATGGATGTTGAAAATTATTCATCCACAAATTATCTTCAAACCGATATGTACTTACAACCTCTAATAAAAAAAACGAAGAGTTGGATTACGAGCGCAATTAATTATGATTAGAATATGTGATTTTATTAAGTGTCCTATGGGGCATGTAAAGAAATATGCCCTGTACGAATTGATAATAAGTATTTTATTGCTTTTAGAATTCCGATATCCTGTAGCGCGATATTCGATTGCGGTATTATTTATCGTTCTCTTGGTTACTTTCCAAAAGGTAAAAAATCATAATAATAGATAAGTTTATAAATATCCAATAGAGAAAAATACAGCAAAGGCTGTTTGAAAGGAATTGTTATGAAGCAAAAATATACAACTGAAGAAAATGTTCTTCAGTTGATCAGTTTATTGAAAGCCCATGGTATTACCAGAATTGTTGCCAGCCCTGGCTCTACTAACATACCCTTTGTTGGAAGTGTACAGAATGATCCCTTCTTTAAAATTTATTCCTGTATTGATGAACGATCGGCTGCGTATTTAGCCTGTGGTATGGCTGAGGAAAGCGGGGAACCGGTCGTGATCAGTTGCACAGGCGCGACCGCTGCGCGGAATTATCCATCCGGATTAACGGAAGCATTTTACCGAAAATTGCCGATTCTTGCCCTGACATCATCTCAGCCTTTTGGACGTGTTGGACATTTATATCCTCAATTCACGGATCGAAATGTACAGTTTAACGATATTGCAACAATGAGTGTTCAGATTCCATATCCTTATTCAGTTGAGGAGCGTTGGTCAAATAACGCAAAAATAAATAACGCTCTTTTACAGCTGAAACGGCACGGATGTGGTCCTGTTCATATCAATTTGCAAACAACTTACTCAAAAGATTTCAGTACTGATAACCTTCCAGATGAAAGAGTTATAAAACGTTATACAATTTATGATTCGATGCCTGATTTAAAAGCTACTAAAGTTTGTATTTTTGTTGGTTCACATAAAAAATTCCCGCAGGATCTTGAGAAAGCCGTTGATGAATTTTGTGAAAAATATAATGCTATCGTTTTGTGTGACCAGACATCAAATTACAAAGGTAAATATAGAATCTTGGGTGGACTGGTTGCCGGACAGCAGGAATATACTGCTGCTTGTCAGTATTGTGATCTTATGATCCATCTTGGTGAAGTTTCTGGATCATATTTTAAATTTGCAAACACAAAAATATGGCGTGTCAGCATTGATGGTGAAGTACGTGATACATTTAAGCTCCTTTCTGCGGTGTTTGAAATGGATGAGAAAAATTTTTTTGAGTGCTATAACCGACGTAGGAAAAATACATCACCAAACACCTATTTAGATGAATGGAAATCAGAAATCAAAAAGATCGATAGAATTGTTGGAGATCTGCCGCTTTCGAACGTGTGGATGTGCCAGCAGACAGCCCATCGTCTTCCGGAAAATTCTGTTCTTTACTTGGGGATCCTGAATAGCTTGCGTTCATGGAACCTTTATGATACACCTAAATCAGTTTATTCTTATTCAACTGTGGGAGGTTTTGGTATTGATGGCGGTTTGTCTTCCTGTGTAGGAGCATCATTGGTTTATCCTGAAAAAATCTATTTCTGTGTGATTGGTGATATTGCTTTTTTTTATGATTTAAATATTCTTGGCAACCGTAATATTAGACACAATTTTCGTATTTTGCTTGTCAATAATGGTACTGGATATGAAATGCACTGTGCTAATAGTACGGGAATCAATTTCGATGCTGAAGAAAGGGATCGTTTCTTTGCTGCAGGTGGACATAACGGAAATAAATCAAGAGATCTTGTTCGGCATTTTGCGGAAGATCTTGGATTTGAATATATGAAGGCAGAATCAAAAGAAGAATACCTTGAAAAAGTTGAACACTTCATTTCACCTGAATTGACCGAAAAACCGATTTTATTTGAAGTCTTTGTCAAGATGGAAGATGATGATTACGCTTATAATGCAACGAAAATCACTCTTAAGGACGGTGTATCAATGGTGAAACAAATGGCAAAGGGTTTGTTGGGTGAAAAAGGGTTCTCGCAGGTTAGAAGAATAATAAAAGGATAAGGGTATATTTATTAATCTTATCACCAATTGTTATTTTTTTAAGTTGATGTTTTTTAGTTCATAATTGGTTCATTTTGTTGAAAGGTTGAAGATGAAAGCTTTGATTCTAAATTCAGGCCTCGGCTCTCGTATGGGGGTACTCACGTCAGAGCATCCGAAATGCATGACAGAGATTTCTGCTCGGGAGACGATCCTTTCCCGACAGCTGCGGTTAATATTTGAGGCAGGGATCAAAGATGTTGTGATCACCACCGGATATTATGACAGTGTGGTGGTACAATACTGCGGTGGCCTGGAGCTGCCGCTTCATTTTACCTTCGTCAAAAATCCAATCTATGATCAGACGAATTATATTTACTCCATCTATTGCGCACGGGAATATCTGGATGATGATATTCTCCTGATGCACGGCGACCTGGTTTTTGAAAACGAAGTCCTGGATCGGGTTCTTGCCTCTCCGGAATCGTGCATGACTGTCTCCTCCACCTTGCCGCTGCCGGAAAAGGATTTCAAAGCACAGGTAAAAAACGGCATGGTCATGAAGGTGGGCGTGGATATCTTCAATGAAGCCATGGAAGCCCAGGCGCTTTATAAGCTCAATCGGGATGACTGGAAGGTCTGGCTGGATAAGATCACAGAATTCTGTGAAGCCGGAGACACAAAAGTTTATGCGGAAAACGCCCTGAACAAGTTGAACGGCGCTGCCAATATAAAAGCACTGGACGTTCAGAATCTGCTGTGTGCCGAGATCGATAATCCGGAGGATCTGGCGGTAGTCAGCGCGAAGCTGAAGGAGATCGAATCCCGCATCGTTTACATGTGCTTTGCATCCGACATCATCCATGGTGGGCATATCGCGATCATCAAAAAGGCGCAGAGGCTCGGAAAACTGATCATCGGCGTCCTTTCGGATGAAGCAGTCGCTTCCTATAAACGGCTGCCGCTGGTCCCGGAATCCGAACGACGCATCATGTTTGAAAATATTGCCGGGGTATACCGGGTCGTAGAACAGAAAACCCTCAGCTATAAAGAGAACCTGGAAAAACTCCATCCGGATATCGTCGTCCATGGGGATGACTGGTGCAGCGGATTCCAGAAACCCATCCGCGATGAAGTTGTCTCTATTCTCGCATCCTATGGCGGGAAGCTGGTGGAATATCCTTACAGCTCCGATCCGAAATATAAAGAAATTGACGCACGCACCCGTGCGGACCTGGCAATGCCGGATATCAGGCGCGGACGATTGAAGCGTATGCTGGAAGCTAAAGGTCTGGTCACAGCCATGGAAGCCCATGACGGCCTGACCGGGCTGGTTGTTGAGAACACGGTTGTCCATCAGGACGGCGGTGGGCATCAGTTCGATGCCATGTGGATCTCTTCCCTATGTGACTCCACAGCCAAAGGCAAGCCCGATATTGAGCTTGTGGACATGACCAGCCGTTTCCGCACCATTGAAGATATTACCGAAGTCACAACAAAACCCATTATCTTTGACGGCGATACCGGTGGTAAAACCGAGCATTTTGTCTATACTGTCCGGACACTGGAACGTCTCGGCGTATCCATGGTCATCATCGAGGATAAGACCGGATTGAAGAAAAACAGCCTCTTCGGTACCGAAGTTCAGCAGACTCAGGACAGCATCGGTAATTTTTCGGAAAAGATCCGTGCAGGGAAAAAGGCGCAGCGTACGCAGGAATTCATGATCTGTGCCCGTATAGAAAGCCTGATCCTTGAACAGGGAATGGATGATGCTCTGACCCGTGCCTTCGCCTTTGTTGAAGCCGGTGCGGATGCCATCATGATCCACAGCAGGAAGAAGGACCCCGGTGAGATTTTTGAATTTATCGGCAAATTCCGTGAAAAAGACCAGACAACTCCCATCGTGCTTGTTCCGACTTCCTTTAATTCGGTGAAAGAAGAAGAATGGAAAGAACGGGGAGCAAACATCATCATCTATGCCAACCAGCTGATGCGGGCACAGGTTCCGGCAATTCAGAAGGCAGCGGAGATGATTCTGCAGAATCACAGGGCTGAGGAGTGTGACAGTCTTCTGATGCCGTTCAAAGACATTATCAGGCTGATCCCTTCTGAGATGTAGGTTTTCATGATAAGCGAGGCATGAGATGATCAATTACAAATTATTGACACCCGGTCCATTGACCACTACAGATACCGTAAAGAAAGAGATGCTTGTCGACCACTGCACATGGGACAGCGATTACAAACAGATCACACAGCAGATCCGTGCGGAACTGCTTGACCTTGCTCACGTTTCGCCGGATGAATATACCTGCGTTCTTATGCAGGGCAGCGGCACTTTCGGCGTTGAATCCGCGATCACAAGCTCAGTCGGGAAAACCGGCAAACTGCTGATCCTTTCAAACGGCGCTTACGGTGAACGTCAGGAAGATATCTGTAAACACGCGGGATTAAATTATCGTATTCAGCATTTTCATTACAACGAAATTCCGGACGCTGAAACAGTTAAAGCGATCCTCGATGAAGATCCGAATATCACTCATGTCTCAATGGTGCACAGCGAAACCACATCCGGCATTTTGAATGATATTGAGTCAATCGCATATGTCGTGAAACCGGCCGGGAAGGTATTTATTGTTGATGCGATGTCCAGCTTTTGCGGTGTCGAAATACCTGTCGCGGAATGGGGCATTGATTTCATCATCTCTTCTGCCAATAAATGCATCCAGGGCGTTCCGGGATTCAGCTTCATCATCTGCAGGCTTGATGAACTGATGAAATGTGAAGGGAAAGCCGTTTCTCTGTCGCTGGATCTTTATGATCAATGGAAAGGGATGTTTGACGGGAAATGGCGCTTTACCTCTCCGACACATGTTGTTTTGGCATTTGCCAAAGCGCTTGAAGAGATGAAACAGGAAGGCGGGATCCCGGCCAGGAACAGGCGATACACAGAAAATAACCGTTTGCTGATCACGGAAATGGAAAAACTTGGATATAAAACTTATATCGATGCGGCTCATCAGGGACCGGTTATTACGACTTTTTTCTATCCTGAAACAGCGAATTACACCTTCAAAGAGATGTATGAATTTATAAAAGCACGGGGATATGCGATTTATCCCGGAAAAGTTACGGAAGCGGAGACCTTCAGGATCGGTAATATCGGTGAGATTTATCAGGAAGATATTGAAAAGCTGATCTCAATATACAGGGAATTCCTTGCATCCAAAACAGAAAAGCCATGAAAAAAGCGGCGGATAAATAATTGATGATCTTTACCAGAAAATGTAGTTGTGGTTTAGCTGGTTATGAAAAATCGCAGGAATCTGGCAGCTGCCTTGTTGGTTTTGTTAGGATTTGCCCTTCCCCTGTTGTTGCTGTTTGGTTTCCCGATCCCTGATTGGATTCTGTTGGCTTTTGCTGTGGTCTTTATTATGGCTCTGGCTGATATTTATATTCAGAAATAATGATATTATCATCGATTACATGATATTCATCCGGAGTGTACTAATTAAAAATCATGATCTCTGTCATCGTACCGATTTTCAACGTCGAAGTATATCTGCCGAAGTGCCTTGACAGTCTGGCAGCGCAGACCTCCCCGGATGTGGAATTTATCCTGATCGATGACGGCTCAACTGATAAAAGCGGTGAAATCGCAGAGACTTATGCCGGAGCGGATCACCGCTTTTTTGTTTATCATACCCAAAATCATGGCCTTTCAGCAGCCAGGAACCTCGGCATTGAAAAAGCCTGCGGCGAATGGTTAATGTTTGTGGATCCCGACGACTATGTGACGCCGGATTTCTGTGAAACGCCTTATCAGGCGGCGCTTCATGAAAATGCTGATTTGGTGATATTTAAGCGGTCAGTGGTCAGGGGTCGGGGATCAGCTGCCCGTGGAAAGGGATCAGATGTCAGCGGCATCGTTGATGCGGAGATGGCGATACGCTATGGTGGTGTTGCAGTCTGGAACAGGCTTTATCGGCGGGAGCTGTTCGATGCCATCCGCTATCCGGAGGGCAGGGTCTTTGAGGATATCGCTACGACCCATAAGCTCATTTTCACGGCAAAACGTATCCTGATGCTGCCGGATGTGCTCTATTATCACATTTCACGGAAAGACAGCATCACGCATATTCATTCAGCCAAAAACGCTCATGATCTCTTTCTGGCATCGCTTGAGCGTGCGGAATTCCTGAAGTCCCGTGGATGTACCGAAGACCTTTATCAGCCATTGGTATGGACCTGTGCGCTTACCCTGCTGGCACGTTCGGAACCCTGTGACGATCCCCTTTTTCAGCAGGCTGAAGCCGTGGCCGATTCCATCCCCGGCATCCCTCCGCAGCTGAATCGGAAAAAAAGGCTCATGCTCCTGGTCTGGAAGCTCGACAAGCGCCTCTTCCACCTCGCCTGCCGCCTCCTCGGCCAGAAGGCACCCGAATAAGTGTGAAGTTTGAAGAGTGAAGTGTGAAGTTAATTTTGGCTGACAGATATACGTTCCTCCTGTCGGACCGAATTGCTGAGATGCGAATGAATGACCGATGCGCTGTTTTGCCACTTTCCGGGGACTGAACCCGGAGGGGTCTGTACCCGCCTCACGAACACAGCTTCACAGCCAGACACTCCCGGCCCGTTCCTGACAAAACATCACGGGCCCGGCGCCATGTTACCCGTGATCCCGCCTGTTCAACCACGACTGCCATGAAAAGGGGACCAGGCCCGCAGGCGGTCCGGTCTCCCGGTGTATTCGTATAAAAAACGTCATTACCACAAAGTAAAACATTTGTCAACCGCCAATATTGGCGGTTTTCTTTTTTAAAAATTTCTGTATACTGTATTTATCAATGACACCCGGGGACGGTCCCCGCAGGGGCGAAGCTCCCGCTCCGCATCTGAAACAGGCGAAGCCTGTACCTCTCGGAGCGGGTTTCTACCCGTCCCCACAAAGTACCGCCGCTTCAAAGCTGAGATTCACCTTCTGCGGCACGGTGCTCGTAAAAGAGGGGTACAGACCCGCAGGCGGTTCAGTCCCCCGGGCCTCATGAAAATAAAGCAAAGGGAAAAGCCGGAATGAACGGAGAAAACAGCCAGAACATCAACAGCGGAGCAGCTCAGGCCAGTCAGTCTGAAGCTGCCTTCGCTGTTCCGCTCAAAACCGGTTACCGCACCTACGAAAACTACCTGCTCCGCGCACGGACCATCTATG
>CACYHU010000052.1 GCA_902774215.1 uncultured Chloroflexota bacterium | reverse complement strand
GTGCCTGTTATTTCGGTATCGACAAAAAACCGATCACAGAAATAAAACTAAACCTTAAAGAAAAAGAAATGCTTCGGATATTACTGAAACGAGTCAAAGATACTGATATAGAACTCTTACTGAAAGATTCCGGACTTATTGAATGAGGTTATTGAAACCGGAAATCCACTGAAATAGAGATTGATTGATTCAGAGTTAATGGAGCCCATTTTGCTGAGACAAAAAGGGTTCCATTGACTTACTTGGATTCGATGTTCAGACTTGTTTTTATACAAGCGATTTTTATACAAGCGAATGGAATAATATGCAGCATAAAATGACATATCCTGAATTTTTATTCATTTTTATCATTGGCAGTATGGCAGGATTTCTTCTGGAAGGAATCTGGTGTGTGATCCGCACCGGAATGTGGGAAAATCATTCCGCGACTCTGTATGGCCCTTTTTGCATCATATATGGAATCGGTGCGGCCGCCTTATATGTAATATCCGGAGGGTTGATGGATCTGCCTCTGTGGGAACAGTTTTTGCTATATGCGCTCACAGGTGCTCTGACGGAATATGCAAGCAGTTATTTGCAGGAGATACTTTTTGGGTCTGTTTCATGGGATTACAGCAACCGATTTCTTAACATTCATGGCAGAATATGTTTCTCAATGACGATGATCTGGGGTGTTCTTGGTTTATTGTTTGCCCGTTTCTGCTCTCCCGCTGCAAATCGATTCTTTGCAGTTGCTGAAGACTGGCCGATTAGAGGAACCTGCATTGTCATATCCGTTTTAATGGCATCTGATTTGATTATTTCAGCAGGAGCATTATTTCGCTGGTATGAACGAATAGAGGATATTCCGGCCCGAAATCAGATAGAGGAACATTTCGATAAACGCTTTGATAATGAACATATGGAGAAAATCTATAATAATTTAGTGTTTACAGACCAGATACATAAATAATCACACAGAGATTCGCATTGGAGGAATCTGATCAAAAAACAATGATTCAACCGAAAGAGCCTCGAACAAAGAATATCCGTATCTAAGACAAGTGTTCCTGCCGGGAGATTCTGTCGGGAAACTACCGGTATTAATGTCGTTGGAGATGAATTCGGCAGAATGCTGTGCAATGAAATGGGCATACTCAGGAGATTGGATCTGATGGAAGTAACTCCTGTTTACAACGAGAAGAACAGGATGCTCATCCTGGACCTTGAAAAAGCAATGCCGTCGAATGCCGATCTAAAATATTCCTGCTATCTTTTTCCTCAGATCCAATACGAAGAAATGCGCGATGAGATCGATGAATAGAGCTTTATGCTGAAAAAAGGCCCGGAGAGTTTATGAGCCCTCCGGGTCAAAGGAAAATTACTGAAAACGGATCCTGTTTATGACTGTTCCCTTGTTCAGTTGTTCAAGCTTATCCAGATCTTCATCCGCGATTCTTCCGAAGACTGTGTTTGCCTTTGAGAACCGGATGATTTTCTCATGGACATACTTTCCGACCGTCTCGTCTGAGATATCTCTTACCTGACAATCCTGCCGGATTTGCATTTCATAAACCGCATTGACATCATTCGTGACAAAAATCCGGCCGAAAGACTGTCCATCGGAGAAACTGATACCGATATACCCGGGACCGTCAAACAGACGGGAATCATCAAATTCTACATCAAAGGAATAACCGGGATCTGCCATATCCTCGAATGATATTTCAAATCCGTCATAGCTGCTTCGAATTTCGGCCCCGTCAAACAAACCGTATTCTGCCTGATACTTGAAGCTGTTTACGGCATTTGGAGCAGTATCCGGGAACAGTTCAATATGGATATCTCCTGCATCAGTCTTCAGAACAGCCGAATAAGAGCTGCCTTCTTCAATCACAACATCGGGACATTCCGAGCTCCGGTATTTATCCATCCTGATTTTCTCAATGAAAGAATCCAGAGAAGCTGCGTCAAACATGTAATTTGAATCAATGTAGTTCAAGAAAACAGTCGGCGTTCCGCTGACAATTCCTGCCTTTATAACCTGGGAATACATGTTCCGCACCGCAGCCTCATTATCGCTGTCATAAAAAGCCAGATACCAGAGATCAAAATCAAGATCAGAGAACTGGCTGAACTCACGGATCAGCCATTCCGTAAAGGCATCGTTGTTTTCAAGAACAGACCATTCTGACTGTTTCTCAAAAAGGAACTCTTCCGCCTCAAAAAACATTCCCTGGTATCCTGCCGCATTGGCGGCCAGCGCCGCCGGAACAGCCTTTTCGTGGAAACTGAGCGGAAAGTGCCGGTATACCAACCGGACATCATCACTGTGCTCTCTCTGATATTCGATCAGGCTGAGACTTGTGTCCGCGCAGTATGGGCACTGGAAATCCGCGTATTCAATGATCGTCAGAACAGCATCTTCCGGCCCAATGCTCCAGTCCAGATCAGAGACTGCGCCAAGCATGTCACGGTTTCGATCCGACTCCTCAGTGTCAATAACAGGAGGTGTGATCCTGCATTCCATTTTCTCAGCGGAATAATCAAATGCGGATTTCTCCGCGGCAGCGTTCACTACAGCGGAGAAAACAAGAGATGTAAACAAAACGACCATCAACAAAAACAATTTACAATTCTTCATTTTTCCCTTTCGTTTACATAAACCGGATCGGTTTAATAATATGTGTACTTATTCTGTTTGATCAGTGCCGCGGTGATCAAAGCACAGCGGCGTTTTTTCGCCTTGGTCACAGTCTTCTTATCAACCGTGATTTCATTGTTCATAATCTGGCCCAGATATTCATCAGCGACCTCGATCTGACAGCAAATATCATCAAAAGAAAGATCGGAAACGGGAGTTCCGTTTTTGTCTTTATAGTTCTCCAACAACTCCGGTCTGATTCCATAGCGTGAACCCAAAGGAGTAACGTTCTCACAAACATAAGACTGCTGTTCATCGGAAAGAGCAAAAACTTCTTCTTTCCAGTTATTTCCATTATTGGCGACTTCTGAAAGTTCCCCGGATTTTGCCTCCTGATTATCCGTTAATTCGGGGCTTCCCTTAATCTCAGCATCTTCACCACCGTGATCCGCAGATTCCGGCTTAATTCCCAGGTGTTCCGGAACTTCAGGAACAGTGATGGCCTTGTTTTCAGCATTGGAAGCAATCGCAGCGTTGAAGGGATGCTTTTCATCATTTCCAATGAAATGAATCAGTCCGAGATCAAGGTAATAATGCTCCGAACGACGAGGTACACCATTCTGGTCAATAAAGCTTTTAGCCTTCTTATATTTCGTCAAAAACATTGGAATCGCCGTCAGCGGCACATTGATTCCCGCTGCAAAATCACGGATAAAGCTGAGACGCTTCCTCAGCATATCGCGATCCGTAGTAGTATGAAATTTAAATGCCATCGTTTGGAATACTCCTGCTTCGAGCAGTTCCTTGATAAAGACAAACATCTGCCCGGACATCTGCATTTTCATATTGGGTTTTCCAAGGAATCCAAGATCCGGCTGAAAAGGGATTACCTGTCCGTCAGAGCAGCGCTTGCCGTCACGCAGGTACGGTTCCGCGATGTTCAAAGGATTACTGAGGTTGGCAATATAAGTGAAAATCTTTCCGTCAGATTTGGCGATCATAGTTCCGCTGGCATTGAAAGCCGTATAAGGAGCAGTAATGCACTTATCGATTTCGTTACAGGGAAGGAAAAAGTTGATCTTCTCAGGCTTATCGCCATAGATCTTCAGAAAGAAGTTTTTTACCTCCGGGTCAGCATTTGCGCGGAAGTTGATATTAAACGATGCCGTTTCTCCCATTCGCTGGCCCTGGCCGCCGAACCCTTTTGAAATTGAGCCGAAGCTCATCAAAAGTTTACTCAAATCATCAGTTGAATAAATATAACTGTCCATTCGGACCTCCTGTATTTTGGTAG
Source organism: uncultured Chloroflexota bacterium (assembly GCA_902774215.1). GTDB lineage: Bacteria > Chloroflexota > Anaerolineae > Anaerolineales > Anaerolineaceae > Flexilinea. The sequence continues at coordinate 16,613 of CACYHU010000052.1, read as the reverse complement.
TATTTTTCCGGATCCTGCTCCGGTTTCATGCATACGGTTTGTCCGTACACATAGAATATACAAAACCGCGGTCATTTTGAAACAGACTTGATCTGTAAACAGAAAAGAAAAACGGACACCGCTCAGGGTATCCGTTTTCCAGGTGTATTTTTTTATTTGATTCAGATCACAGGAATAGATTTCGGCTTCGCCGCCTCCGGCTTCGGCAGCAGGATGTATAAAACACCGTTCGCCAATTCAGCGGTAGCTTCTTCCGCAATCACTTCTGTCGGCAGATCACATTCACCTACATAAGAGATATTCTCGATGCAATTCCAAAGAAAAGGCTTGCCCGCGTTATTGTCTTTTTCTCCGTCATTCGCGGGCTTGGATTCAATGACTAATTCGTCATCGTCAATGAACACTTCGATACGATCCTTGGCAATTCCCGGACAAAGTGCTGCCGCGTAAACATATGTATCATCCTCAGCAATAAAAATTTCAACCTCATGAGGTCCCTTTGAGAATTGACAGTCATCATAATCCCCTTCTTCATTCTCAAATGACTCAAATTTATCTTTGAGATAGTTGAATAAAATTTCTGCGTCTTTCGCAGATAATGGCTGGCCGTTGGCTTTTTCAATTTTCACTTCCATTTGTTTATTTCCTTTCACGGAAATTTTACAAATCCTGAATTTCAATACCAGCTGCAATAGGAAAATGAATTGTCCATAGCCGGTTTGTATCCTGCCGGCATGAATGACTCAAAAAAACTGATAAAGGCAGATTTTCATGTGCATACATCCTGTTCCAGGAGAGTAACAGCCTCACCAGAGGAAATGTATGAAAGCGCAAAGGCGAAAGGACTGGATAAGATCGCCGTAACTGATCACAACACACTCAAAGGAGCGCTAAGTCTGGCCGAAAGGGATCCTGATTTTGTTATCGTCGGCGAAGAAATCACATGGGATGCTCCTGGCGAAATTATTGGCCTTTTCCTGAAAGAGGCCATCCCGGAAGGAAAGAATGCGACTTACACTCTTGACGCGCTGCGTGAACAGGGTGCGTTCATTTTTATTCCTCACCCGTTTGCACCTTTCCATTTCTTCTGTCCGCCAAGATGTATTCTCAGGATCGCAGACAGAATTGACGCGATAGAAATCAGGAACGGCAGGAACTTTCATTTTCTCAACACCTGTGCCGCAGCATTCAGACCTTTCACAAAACTGAGAGGAATCTGCGGATCAGACGCTCACTTACAGAAGGATATCGGCAAGGTCGGCATGATGCTCCCGGATTTTTCGAATGCGGATGAGCTAAGATGCTCCATACAATCGGCTAAGCCTTTTGGAAGAGGGCAGTCAATTATCAGCTCTCTGAAATTAATCAAAAAGGTATTTTGAAAAAATCCCGCAGGCAATCTGCGGGATTTAGTTACTTTGCCAGGAATAAACAGCCTGGGCAGTTTGGAATCTTACTACAAAAATGTAATCCTATTGGTAACAGTGCAGATCACTTCCTGTTCCTTGAGCAATTGAATCGTTATCTCGCTGTCTCCCTGAAAATCCGGAGCAATCATATCAAAAATGATCGTTCCGGCTTCTCCGGGCTTCACAGATTCGGGAAGATCAATAAGCCCTCTTTCCGGATATTTCAGATAATCCGCGCCGCTGCTGATCCTGACATCGATTTCATCCGCGTTCCATTCAGTATCAGAATTATTCTTTATCCTGAAAACCGCGTCAAAATCGCTGAATCTCCAAACCGCGTAAGGAGACACACGAACTACGGAGCAGTCAGACGGATTCGTTACAGCCACCTTCAGCCAGAACGGCATTTCTTTCTTTGTCCTGGTTCCTGTAATTCCGAAACGGTTTCCATTCTCATCCTCCAGCATGTATTCACTTTCAAAATTACCGTAAATCACCGGGGCGATCAGATTCATGCTGATATCGGCGGTTTCTCCTGGCTCAACCGTATCAGCCATATAAGCGTACTGTGATCCGCCCATATGGAACATTCCGGATGACACGACTTTATAGGATCGGCTCCATGTGCATGTTCCAGTATTTTTCAGCCGCCATACCTTGCGGAAATGCTCACCGGGACTCAGAACTGTACCATCCGGAACAGTAACATCCTCAATGAATTCGGCACTGTTCACGCATTTACTGTTCTGTGGCTCTGACCCATTCCGCAAACTCTGCATGCACTTCGAAACGCAGATCTGCAGATCACTGTCCTCCTGTTCCATTGATACCGAGTCATTCACTGACACTAAGGCACTCACATCCAAAGCTTCCCGGCCTGAACATGAGATCGGGAAAATAAACATACAGATCAAAACTGCAAAAAAGAAGATATTTTTCATTTTTTATGTGATTCCTTTCTTCGAAGAGGTTGTTCTTCTCCGTGGAGCATACAAAAAGCGACGGATTCCGCATAATTATCGGAACCCGTCTGTGAGAAAACACCGAACCGAATTTTGAATCAATCAAATAATACAAAATAATGACTTATCCTCAGGGGAAAAAAGCAGCCAATCGCTCTGTCATTCCACGCAGGAGCTGCCGCATTGTTTCCTTTTGGTTTTCCGAAAGATTCTTTCCCGAATCCAGTTCCCGGCAAACCCTGAGAAAACCCTGCATCATAGCACTGACAGCACGTCCAAAACGCTGGTCTTCACAGAGATCAACAGCTCGACCCGCAGCGATGGCCGTGTCAAAAGAAGTAAACTCAATAATCATTTTCGCGAGATCTTCCATCCATGGCTCATCATGTTCGAGCGCATGAAGATGATCCTTTACTGTCAGCTCACTTAAATCACTCATTTTTCACCTCATTACCGAAATTTTCTTGGAAATACTCTAGTTAGAAATACTTATTGATATTTTCAATGCTGTTGACAGCTCCGAAAAGTCTGTCCAAAACATCAGGATCAGCTCCCGTGTCGGAAATCAAAGACTCAAAACGCTTTATACATGCGGATCTCCGCTCCTTCATCTTTTCATATGCCGATACATACAGAGACAAAGCTTTTCCCGCATTCCTGTCTTCTGCAACACACATTACAGTTTCAAGAGTTTTATCCGTGATCTTCCCGCCGTTCCTCTTAATCAGCAGCATGCAGGGCAGCATATCCGGACGGGCATTTCCTTCACGGCATATCTTTGCTGCTTCTCTCACATCAGAATCAGAGCAATCATATATGGCAGCCTGCCTTTTTACGTATTTTTCATCGGACTGCAGAGCATTCCATAGATCATCCAATTCAGGAATAACCTCTTTTTTCATTTCAGGTTTCGGATCAGGGTTTGCAGATTCATCTTTTTTATTCGGTTCGTTTGACTTTACCGCAGTCACTGTCATTGGTGACTCTGTCAGGGCTTTCAGATAACCGGCAGCGGATCCGCCGGAAGAGCAAACCGAAATAAGTTCCGCTGATTGTTTTCCGGACAGTTCCGGCAGTGTCTCAATAAGAAGTTCACGGGTCGGTTCATCCGATTTTTCATACAGATCGACCAGTTTCGGTACGTCATTGAAATACAGCCGTCCATCCTGATACAGGGATTCTATCTCGGGTGATTTCCTGGAAGCCCGATAAGCGTCTATCAGTCTTGATACATAGCCGTGGGTAAACCCGTTTATTTCCGCAAGTGAACGCATAGATATGTCATGAGTTGCGAGGTAATTATCAAATTCACGGCCACGCTCATACGCATTCAGTGTCCGCACACCAATATTTTCTGTCATGGTGACATCAGCAGATTTAACAGTGGAGTCAACAACAAACGCCTGAATCGTTGTAAATCCAAGTACCTTACAAGCCGCTACCCGCCGGTGTCCATAAATCAGTTCATACTTGGAATCCGCCAGAAGGTCATCGTCATCTTCAATGAATTCCTTTACCATGACAGGCGAGACAACGCCCCTGTTGCGGATGCTTTCCAGCAGACATTTGTCTTCCGGATACTTTACAGGATCAAAATCAGTCAAACGAACCTGAGAAGCACTCCTTTTTACAATACTGGAAAGCGGTATGAACTGTGCAGGAGAACGGTGTTTAATCAACGCAATATTCGACTCATCACGGATCGTGACTCGTTTTGTGCTTCGTTCCGTGTCAATGAGCAGATCATCCGGATCTCCTTCATCAAACATCTTTCTCGCTATCGCATTTTTATCAGGTAATCTCGACATAGATCCAGCTCCTGTTACATATTGAGATTTGTAAAAATCTTTTCCAATGAAGGCAGCGCAACCGCGGGGATGGAACCGTTGATCAGATCCGCCTTGACAATGGTTTTGCTCTGCGGAATTCCTTCCATCAGGCCCAGTTTCCAGCCGAGTTCAGGCGTATTCCTAATGATCTCATCCCAGTTTTCAAGGATTGCCCGATCCCACTTTGATTTTCCAACAGTAAGCGGAATCAGCCCCAGTATGTCAGCATGTTTCCGCTTTGCCAGATTGATGGTATTTCTTGTCGGTCCGATGCATTGCTGAGACATCATCATGGGAATAAGCAGATGATCGCAGGCAGTTATGCACATCGATACGACCACGGGAACGGTTCCTGAGTCAATGATCACCAACGGGTAACGGTCAAAATGAGCAATTTCTATCATATCCTTCAGCGCTTCGGCTTCGAGCCCCAGAGCAGTAATCTGCGCAAGCTTCCTGGATGATTGAAGAACGAACAGGTTGTCGTATCCTTCCGCTTTTACGACTGCCTTCTTCATTGTTCCGGAAATGGCTACCATGTCATACGGATCCTCTGCGTAACATTGAAACGCGTCGTAAATGCTGAATTCAGGCTCCTTATTTGAAAAGAAAATAGAGGATGAACCTCTGTTGTGATCCGCGTCAACCAGCAGGATCTTTTTATCGGTATTTCTTGCCGTATAAGCGGCAAGCAGCGTGGAAACGGTTGTTTTCCCGACACCGCCCTTATGATTGGAGACCGAAAGAATCATTTTTCCTCCTGTAATTCTTATCTGGCCTGAAACATGATCCAGGTTGTCAGCCCAAAGAAAATCCCGATGCTCAGGATGAAACAAACAGAAACAAAGCCGCATCCTTTTTTCTTTTCCATACTTTTATCTCTCCTTTATGCTCAAGAAACATTTACTGATATCGGATATGCTGATCAACGCAGTCCTCCGGTGTTTTTCATCACAGGATGCATTATCAAGAAGGGCATATTTATCATTGAATGGGAGAATTTCGAATATGCCGTTCCATCCTGTGAGTAATACGCTGTCCACGGAATAAGGAATGATCCGGACACGGATGGTCTGTTTCCCGTATTCGGTGCATTTGGTACTGTCATTGTCAATTCCGGGATATATATCGCAGTAATAATATCGTTCCTTTTTGTCCTGCCGATATTCTGCGTTTTCGGTCTCTTCCGGCTTGAATTTTCCATCATATCTGTAATCCATAGCTGTCTTCCTCCCGAAATTTTACAAATCAGCACACACTACTTTTATTTTTCCGGAACTGATGATTTCCGCCGCGATAACCGACGCTATTTCTCCGGAGGGGCAGGGAATGGATATCTCAAATTTACGATCCTTTTCGATCAGCTGAAAACCGGAAACCGATGACCATGAAAAAGGGTTGAGAAGATTGTATCGATTTTGACATGCCGATCCGAATTTGATCTGGCAGATACCGCCTTCGACCAGGGGAGAAAGATATCCCGCAGTTCCTGCCGGAATAAAGGGATTGTCCGTCTCCTGAAACAGTCTTGAATATGAATATATTCCCCTTCGTTTTTCAAGACAGCGGATGACCCTGATCACCAATCTTTTACGATTCTCGTCGAAATCGAAAGCAAGCACATCCGATCTTCGGAAAAAGTGTATGCGGCAGCCAAAGGAGATCAGGAAGCAATCCATCACACGCTGGATCCGAACTTTTCGGTTGCTTCCTGTGACGATTGACTCAAGAATTTCATAAAGGAAAACAAATCCGAAGACAATTCCGGCCGCAATCAGGACAGAACAACCAAACCGTTTCAGAGCCCCATAGACTTCATTGATCTGTTCCAAAGCGAATCCGAGATTTTTTACACACAAAAATAAGGCGGTCCCTGGTGGGATCAGATCCAGTAAAAAATCCAACAGACCATAATCCAATTTGTATTCAAGGGTTTTTATTTCCATTTTCCTTCTTTGCCTCCTCCTATCCGGGGATTGTATTAGCTTCAAAGAGTTTTGAACCAGTTTTTATCTGTACGTAACAAAAGAGAACTCATTTTCAACGGCTTCGTGTTGTAAATAATGGCTGCTGCCAACCGGATACATCCAGCAGCAGAAGCCGGGAAACGTCATTCTTTCCCCAACCGGCAAGGCAGTATTTTCCGACAATCGTGTCGTCAATTTCAACATTCTGTTTTCCAGAAAAGAATCCTCCCCAGGAATCCACAAAAAGCGTCTCTTTCGTAAAAAGGAAGGTTTTGTCACCTATTGTGATCCATACCGATCCCTTTTCCTCCGCCGGTTCGACAGCGTTGATCCTGTCCTCAATAGATAGAGGTTCAGATTTTTCACATGAACAGAAAATCGACAGACAAAGCAGGATGATAAATAAAGCTGAAAAGCCGTAATCTTTTTTCAGAAAGTCAACCATTTTAGCCTCCCGGAAAACAATACAAAACACTTATTTGCGGTTAGTAAGCTTTCTTCCGGAGGTACAAATATGCCTAAGAAGACTACATTAATCTCTTTATTTCTTACTCTGTTCCTTTTCGGAGCTGTCGGTTTATGCTGCGCGGAAACGCCATTTATCGATAACGGAGACGGGACGTTCTCGCTGGAAAACGGAATATACCTGAGACATTACGACGGTTATTCTGAAGACTCCCAGCAATATCTGTCTGTTCTGGACGCCTGTTATTCCATGATCGGCTCCTATTCAGAAATCATCGATCCCTACATCAACGGAGAAAAATCTTTTGAGGACGATCAGTGGAACGTGATCGATTCAGAAGTTCGATATATGTCAGGATATGCCTGTTCCTGGGTGATGCAGAATGAAATCCCGGCGGAGCTTGCGGATCACGAATATGATATTTTTTATTCTGCGTATCATCTCCTGATTGCAAATGACCTGCTGCTTACCGCAATCAGATTGGACGATTCGGATACGGCCGCGCTTGCAGCCCTTTATTACAAACAGGCAGATTCCGGTCTTGAATGGTGGAACGAGAAATGATCATGTGAACCGAAATCAGCCAGACTGATCAGTTCATGCTCTAATTAACAGAAAGGCTCTGCGGTTTTGGCAGAGCCTTTTGAAAAAATGGAGCATTATGAAAAATGGAAAGGAGTAATACACTGCTGAACAGTATACAAATCATTGATTAAAACAAAGGGCCATATTTTTCTTCATTCATGTGATCTCTCTTCTGATCATCTGTCTCATCATGATTGATTTCCTCATCAGTTACCTGCTTATCTTTTTCTGTATCCTTTTTTCGGGTTTTCAGTTTTTTTCCTCTTTTATCCGGATCTGGAATCCCCTTACCCGGAATTACTGAGATGTCCCCATCCGATCCTGCTACAGTAATTTGTCCGGAAGAATAAAACCTGTACTTCTCAATCCGGTCAAGATACTCAAGTGCTTCCGCTACAGCCTCATTTCTTTTCCTTGCGTAATCATCCCGCATATCAAGCACGTCAATACGAATATCGGGATCGGGAATAACCGGAGACGCTGTCCTGAAGAAAAACGGACGGGACAGTTTTCCATCCTGCCGCATGATCCGGGCATAGCAGGTATAAGGATCCAGGCTGATCAGCGTATCACGTGACGGACCGCCGAATTTTTCTGAGAGCTCATGGCTGGACAAATATTCCGCGTCTTCACCGTTCACCGTGAAAGCAAAAATCGAATAGACACCGGACATGATGATACCCGGCAGGTCCCGAGAATCCTCAGTCATCATGCTGGCAAACGACTGTGTGCCGAGAACCGTACGGCCGCCCCATTTCCGCAGCTGAGCAAGCAGCTCCTGCCACGGAACGCCGGAGTAGGTCTGGAACTCATCGATGAGCAGCTGAACGGGAATCCGTTTAGAGGGATCGTTCTCACCCTGACGGGAAATTTCCCGCAGGATCACGCTGATAATGAAGGAACCGATGAAATCAGACTGATCAGAACCCAGGTCGCTCATGCGGGTATTGACCAGGAGAATCTTTTTATTCTCAATAATATCCTTCGGATTCAGGACGGAGCGGGGAGCCGAGAAGAATTCCAGCATCGGACTTTCCTCAAAGCGATAGGATTTTGAAAGAACCGGGAGAATGACCTGTTCGCGAAGATAATCCTTGTACTGATCAAAATCATTCACGAAATACCTGAGCAGCATATTCCGGATCCTTTCGTCCCTGATGGCTTTGATATAGTTTTGTCTCGCTTCCTTATCCGCATTCAGAAGCACACCCATCAGGGAAAGTCCGTCAGCGCCGGCACTGGAGCGGGCACTTTGGTTATGAGCCGCGATCGAAAGGACCGAACGCTGGAGAGGGATCTGCATACGGGGGCCCCAGGATGTTGTCCACAGAGATTTTCCGATATCGACGATCATCTGGGTAGCTTTTTCCGGTGTCAGGCCGCTGGTCTGTACATCCAGCGGATTATACGGAACCACATAATCCGGATCTCCGAAGTCCAGAAGAACCACATCTTTGATACGTTTCTGCGGAATACAGCCGATCAACCGGTTATACATATCGCCATGAGGATCGATTACGATCACAGCTGAATCACGCTCAGGATCCTCAATGGCTGCCTTTGCTATATGCTCCATCAGTGTGGTTTTGCCGGTGCCTGGTTTGCCGATGAGGAACATATTGTGCTTCATCATCTTTGAATTCAGGCACACTCCTTCTGTATCACCGTTTGGACGATCATATTCGCCAATTTGGTAAAACCCCTTGACTTCATCCGTATCCGGACAGCGCATTTCAACACCCCGAACCGGAATAAGGCCGGGCGATACGGATTCCGAGCTCCACGGGATATGCCACAGGGATGCCAGTTCCCAGTCACACATCTCCATCATAGGCCGGTCGCATTCCAACGGAAGATTCACATCCGCGTGAAGATCCTTCAGAACGATGGAGTTTCCGCCGGGATAAGCAAACCTTGTAAAAACAAGACCGATCCGCCTTTGCAATTCCCGTGATCTGCCCGGATCTGGAGAAGCGACAGTTACCCGGATCGACACAGAATTGAGTTCCTGCTGGCTCACAGCCTTCAGTTTCACCATATCCAGATCTGTCTGATACCAGGGATCATTCATCTGATCCGGCATCTTTATCCGGATAAAAGTGAGCAGCAGAGAGATTCCAATGAAAAGAAACATCGTCTCTGTCATCCCCATGATAAAGAGGAAAAGGACGAACGCCCAGGCTGCCATCATCAGCACGGTAACAGTGGCTTTCTTCAGGTCGACTGTCCGGTACTGTTCTACAGCGGTGTATGCGCCAATGGAATTGCCTGTCGCTTCTGTCGAACTGTTTGTAACATAGCCTCTCTGTTTTTCCGCCTTGATCCTTTTCAGGACCGTTTCCATCCATTCCGGCCTTTGTCTGCCCATCAGGTGGATCTGGACCCGAATGCAGTCATCCTCAGCGAGATCCAGAAGGTTTGCGAGAATCGTATGAACCGGATCGTATTCCTTATATCTTTCAAAATGCTTCAGCGGCAGGTATCCTTCGCCGGAAAAGCCATAGTCTCCGGATACGATATTATCTTTTGTTTCCAACTCACGGATCGGGTCATCTTCCAGAATGTGGAGCGACGCAGCGGGATAGGCAGCAGCAATCAAAGCCCCCACCGTTTTTACGTCCCGCATGCTTCCCCGGACAAGCATGGATCGTTTCGATCCCCTTGCCAGATACTCCAGGCTGATATTATCCGGCAGGGAAGAGATAAACTGACAGACAGCTTCCGCTTCAGTCTCATTCCTGGATGGGAGCCATATTTCAGCCGCGGTTATCTCTTTATCTTCAGGGAAAAATACCAGATTATTGTCCATAAGCAGTCTCCTTTCTAATCAGTTTCGTTTTCAACCGTATATTCCGACGGAAGTTTATCCGGTGAGATGATCGTGATGAAGACATCGGTATCCATCACAAAGGTAAGCACATAAGCAGGCATCCGGAAATGCATCACTGCCGGAACGGAAGGGTTTTGAGGGATATAGGAGCTGAAAAAGTACAGTGCAAGCTCCTCTATTACCCGTTTTTCAGCTTCCAGCGACAGATCCATACCGGAAAACACAGCTTCCAAGAGGCTTCCCGTATTCGCGGCGTATACGGCCAGATGATTCGAACTCATATCCGCTCCGGTATCAATGTATTGTTCCTGGACAAAAGAAGCTGCCTTTCCGGTTCGGCTGTCATACCGGAAGATGTATTTGGCGTACGCGTCCAGATTTCCTACCGTTCCGATACCGTAGACAAATTGGTCGTAAAGACCGTTTTCTTCCCGGTAAACATGCTCAAAGGATTCTGTCGGTACGGAATAATATCTGCACTCTGTGATATCACGAATTGTCAGCATCCCTTCTTTTGCCGGAACCGGTTCGGCTTTCAAAGAATCAAATGTATACTGATGGGTGACCGTCCTTTCCGGTTGATGAACTGATACGTCCTCGGAAATAGTCGGCATTGCCATTACCACTGATGTCGCAGTCGGTGTGAATATCGGTCTCGGCTGAGCATTGGAAACCTCATTCTTTTCCGGCTTTCCGTAAACCATAAACAGACAGAGAAGAATGATCCCGACCGCGTAAAGTACAACCGCAAGGTGATCCCATGTATTTCTCATTCCACCCTCCATGTCATTTGCATTTTGTCCTGCCGGATGAACAGGTCGCCGCGTCGATCAGATGCGATCCGGGGCTTCCCGCGTAAAGCTCCGGACACGCTGCCGCTCCGCCTGAGCATGAGCCTTCAGAATAGTCATAGGGATAATTCCGGTTCCTGAAGCCGTATGAAGCGCTGTCGACAGAAACACCGCCCACACCACGCCAGTAATCCCCCGTATAGTTATCGCCCATGTAGCACATATATGATGTGTAGTCCAGGTGCGCTCCGGAAGAATTTCCGTCATCCGCAGGATTTCCCGTGCCTCCGCCCATCCAGCCGACGACATCGCCGGCTCGAACATGGTCGCCGACTTTCACCGGCGGGCTGCTTGTCATCTTCGACGGGAGAAGATGGTTGAAGGTATACAGCATGCCGCAGTTGTAAATAGTTACGCGGTAGCCCCATCCGGTCGAAGTCATCCCGACATCAACCACCGTTCCTGAAACAGGCGTAAAGATCGCCTGCCCCATCCGTCCATCACCCGTTGCCTGATCCCAACCCGCATGGCTGCCGCTGTACGCGCAGCAACATTTTCCAACAGAATCCCAGTATGGATGGCAGGTCGTCATCCTGGCCCTGTCATCCGGATCATGCTGCCCGTTCCCGTTGCTGTCGATAAGGACACCGTCCAGACAGTTCACCTCAAACGGAACACTTCCGTACTGATCTTCCAGAGAGTTGCAGTCATAGATCGTTTTCGCGATCGGACATCCCGCTGCGGGACAGTATCCATCTCCATCTCCCGGACCGAGATCGGCAATGGGAATATCGCTCAGGTCATATTCGCAGAATTCCAGCCGAAACAGCTGCTCCCAGGTGCGGACGCATCCCTCTTTGTTTTCATCCTCGTAGGTTTCTTTTGAGTGCATATCCAGGAATTCCGACATTTCGGATTTGATCTTCTGAGCGTCCGCTCCAAGTTCCGGATCGATGGATTCCATGACACGCCAGGCCATGAAGTTGCTCCCGCCAAGAAAACCTGTGAAAACGCAGCACATCGGCAGAAGCGCGATGGCTGCGACAATAAAGATGAGGACAACGGGACGGTTCATCTGATGCTCCTAATATGAATGCCATTCTTTCGGGACACTGACAGAGACACGAAGGATCTTGTCAGGGAGGACCATCAGACCGCGTCCGGTCCCGAGGTGTGTCAGTACGTTCTCAGTACCCGCCGGAAGCGAATACAGATTCTGCAGGAGCGATGCTTCCGTAGGACGCTGATCCATGAGGAATGTATTCCCGACAATAGAGAGTATCTTCTTCGTGTCTCCGGAATCCAGAAACTCCCGGACTTCCTGTGTCGCCATCCAAAGCCCGGCCTTTCGTTTCCGGAAACGCCTGGCCATGTTTTCGATGGCACCTACTCCGCCCGGAGCCTTCAGCAGAGCCCATACCTCATCCAGCATCACGTTGTTCGCGGTTGAGTGATCCTTCATGTAACGACCAAGCACTTCGGACCAGATCAGTCCGAGGATCTGCCAGAGATACACACGCAGCTGATTACTGGACGAATGCGTGTTTACGTGTTTCAGTCCGAAGATCACGAGCCGTTCATCCCGGATGTTGAAGGTGGTCGGACGGTTGAAATACGATGCATAAACGCCGTTCCCGACATACTGGGCCAGCATCTGGCTCATCGAGAAAGCGTCCGGATTGGACTGGTCACGGCGGAGAATATCCACAATATCCCCGAGCAGCGGAGCATCCTCGCTCTTCCAGCCGTCCCGGTTCAGAACTTCAAAGGATCCGTCATAGTTTTCCTTCAGCCATTCCCGGTCTACCAGTGCACGCTTGTAGGCGTCCGCCAGGACATTCCACTCCGGTCCCGGATGGATCGCCGCCCCGCGGACAGCCTCGGCAAAGGCCACCAGCTGTTCCGTCCCGCCGATCAGGGGATCGTCTGTGTCCAGCTGGATGTCCATTACGTTGATGAGTTCACCGTTCGGCGTTCCGACCTCAATGTAGCGTCCGCCGTAATACCTGCAGTATTCCTCCATCTCGCCTTCGATATCCACGGCCATGACCCTGCCTCCGGCGATCATGGCTGAAGTCATCATGGTTTTCAGCCATACAGATTTTCCCGCACCCGGACGTCCGATCGAAAGGAATGTCGGCGTCTTGTTGTTTGATGCGCCGAACGGGTCCAGGAACAGCGGGAGACTGGTAGATTCATCGAAACCCATATAGATCCCGTCCTCCTCGTTGTATCGTTTTCGCTGCGGCCAGAAGAATGTGGAAAGTGCCGGCGCGTTCATGTTCCGCCGTTTCTGCTCTGTGCACATCACACCTAGCGGGATGTAGGAACGCCACAGATGTTTCTGGGTATAATCCGCCTGAAATGCCGCGACCCCGATGGTCTTGAAAAGGCTCTCCATCTCCCGGCATCTGTTTTCCAGCTCTTTTTTCAGAAGCGCTGTGCGGAAAACAAAGAAGCGGATGTTGATCGGAGCCTGTCCCGCGGTTTCAAGCTGCATGCGGCTTTCCTGGACAGCGCTGACTTCCTGCCTGACGCCGAAATCCACCAGCATTCCCTGTTTTGCCTTTACCATTTCCTGCGCCGAAAGCTGTGTTTCGCGCTGGGAAAGCTTGTCCGCGGCGACCGCAGGATCCATGACCTCGACAAACAGCGTTCCCAGCCATGTGCCGGAAAGGCTGTTGAGGCGGTACATGAAAGTGGGACGGTTGGGACGGAAATCATAGACGACATAGCCTTTCATAAGCACGCCGTCAATTTCCAGCATGTCCTTACGTTCGATCACATAATTGGGGCTCAGCAGTCCGGATATCTGTTCGGGAGTCAGGTCCGCCGTCCATTCATCCGCTTTCGGCGGATCCTTTTTGAAGATCTCCTGTCCGAGGACCAGGTTCTTCGCGATGTCGGTCGCGGTTACCTCCGGGTCATTCGAGGAAAAAGGATGCATGGTGCGCCATACCGCGTTCAGGGCGTCCGCGGGATCCAGCTGTACAAGCGGCAGCCCGGCGCCGGAAAACGCGCTCTGGAGAACGGATATGCGTTCCTCCAGGTTCTCGACCGCGGAATCCTTTCCCTTCCGGATCTCCTCGATATCCGCTTCCGCGTACTGTCCCATGACGATATTCCTCGCCACGTTGGCTGCTCCCGGCAGATAGTACAGCGTAAGGACCGTCCTTCTGCGGATGGGTTTGACACGGTCATAGATCTCGGCAGTCCTTGCCGCCATGGAAATAGAGGAGGCGGAAAGCGCCTGACCCTGTTTATAGAAAGCGGATATCGGATCCTCATAGGCGATTTCAGCCTCGAATCCCTCGGAACGTTCCGTGAAATAACGGATATCGTCTGAGGGATCGAAGGGATCTTCGAATACCGTCATCTGGAATTTTGTGCCGGGAGGCAGCGCCCCGAGAGCTGTCTGGTAACGCTCACAGATATCCCTTTCCGTCATCCCATAGATATCCATATCGATCTCCGGGATCTCGAACATCAGGACAAAGGCTCCTTCCTTTGTGATCAGGAAAGGATCGTCGATGGCAATGACACTGACCAGGTCAACAGTATCCGCTGTAGGCTTGCCGGGGTCGGAAAGTTTATTGGGATCCTTTTCTTCCGGCTCCGGTTGAGTTTTTTCTTTCTTTTTCCCATTCAGAAAACTGAACAGTCCCATATCCGATCCTTTCGATGTTAATTCAATCCGGAATAGGATACAAAACATGATCAGACAGGGTTGTTCCGGCAAGTTACACAACACATTTGTGGAAATTCTGTGGAATTTTTGCTGTGAAAATATATTTCTTTGTTTGTTCTAAGGGAGGACTGATATTAATAAATTAAAAACTCATGTGTTTCAACATGAGAACGGTGAAAACAATTATGAAAAAACATTTATGGACTATATGTTTCTCGACATGTTTATTTGCATTTACGCTGTATGTTCTGCTGGATACATTTGTGATTACAAGAGCCTGGCAGACAAATATAACAGCGATTGACACATCATTTATTCAGAGTGCTGTCCCGACAGATTTTGTATCGACTGATGACGATATTCCGGCAGAAAGTTCAAACAACCCGCTGATATCCGCGGGAACCGTAAATACTATTGAAGCCGTGCAGACAGACAATCCCGCTCCAAAGCCCGCGTCATATCGACCCGGTTCCCGCAAAAAAAAGAGAAGCGAAACTGCTGATCCGTCTGAAAATTCGATCCAGGAAACGGTATCGGCTTCAGGTACCGCTGCCGGTAATTCTTATGATGACGGTCAAATAAAAATATCGGTGCAAACCTATGAGGTGGCGGACACAGCCGTATACGTTGCGGACGTACAGGTAAGTTCAATCGAATATTTGAAAACCGCTTTTGCGTATGACACCTATGGAAAGAATGTTACCGCGAAGACTTCGGAAATCGCGTTTGCGCACAACGCGATTCTGGCGATCAACGGAGATTATTACGGAGCCCAGGAAAAAGGCTATGTGATCCGGAACGGCATATTATTCAGAGATACTGCCGGTAATTCAGATGTCCTCTGCATCAATGCGGACGGCAGTCTGAGCATTGTGACGCCAGGGACAGTTTCCGCAGAGGAGCTCCTGGAGCGGGGAGTCTGGCAGGCTTTCTCCTTTGGCCCTGCCCTGGTTTCGGAAGGAGAAATTGCCGTGTCAGAAAAGACAGAAGTCGGAAGAGCCAAGGCAAGCAACCCGCGTACCGCTATCGGGATCATCGACGACCTGCACTATGTTTTTGTGGTTTCCGACGGCAGAACGAATGAAAGCGAAGGTCTGTCCTTGTATGAGCTTGCCGGATTCCTGCAGCAGATCGGTGTCAAAACTGCCTATAACCTGGACGGAGGAGGGTCATCTACCATGGTTTTCAACGGGGAGATCATCAATAACCCGACGACAAGCGGCAGCAGCATCAAGGAAAGGAGCATCAGTGACATCATCTACATCGGCTGACACACCAAAATCGATAAGCATAAACGCATTCCGGCATTTAGCCTTTTCATTATTTTGTGCTTTGTTCGGAGCTGTTTATGAAAAGTTCAGCTTTGGGGTTTATTCTTTCTACATGATATATGCCTTCGTAATACCTCTCATTCTGGGGTCAATACCCCTGCTCTCGATTGCCATATGGGGAAAAGTGTACCCGGATAAAAAAACGCTTACCGCGTGGAATTGCGGGATCGCCGCACTGACAGTTGGATGTATTGTGCAGGGAGTGTTGGAAATATACGGAACAACGAACCATCTGATGATCGTGTATCCAATTGCAGGATTTATCCTGCTGTCGGCAGGAATCATATTGTTTTTCTGTAATTTATTCAGGAAAAGAAATAAAACGCATACTTTATAATTTGAAACAGCAAAGCACAATTGTGTTTTTTGTTGAAAAACAATGGATGGAGAATGACAATGAAGAAGATTTTATTAGCAGTATTATTGACAGTATTGATGAGCGTGGCATCCGTGTCAGCACAGGGACCTGCCGGTGGTCCTAACGGACAAAGAGACGGGAACCGCGGCGGAAACGGCGGCGGAGTAGATAAATCATCCGATGCGGAACTTCAGAAAATGATCACGGAAATCATTCCGCAGTTTGAACTGGTGACCTGGGAAGATCCTGAAACAGGGATCACTCTGCAGTACCAGCTTTTTATTCCGGCTGATTATGACGCGAATGAAAAATATCCGCTGGTCCAGTTTATTCCTGATTCCAGCGTAGTCGGAAAAGGTACGGATGCTGTGCTGACCCAGGGCTGGGGCGGCCTTAT
>CACYHU010000051.1 GCA_902774215.1 uncultured Chloroflexota bacterium | reverse complement strand
TTTTATTTCTTTGCACCGATGGCGGTGCGGATGTATGGGATGGCAAGGATCAATACAAGGATCGTCATCACCAGGGAACCCGCGGAACCAAAGCCAAAGTTCAGCGTCTTGATACCGAATGCGTATAGATACTGTGTGATGGTGGTCGTTGTGTTGACCGGACCGCCCTGGGTGAGGATATTGACCTTGTCGAACAGGCGGAACGTGTCAATGGTGCGGAGCAGTAAGCAAAGGAAGATGCTGCTGCGGATATTCGGGAGCGTGACGTACCAGAACTTCTGGAACATATTGGCGCCGTCCAGCTCCGCGGCTTCAAACTGCTGCTCCGGAACACCCTGCAGTGAGGCATACAGCAGCAGAAAGACGAAGGGGACATTCTGCCATACGTCAATTAACCAGACCGTCCAGAAAGCGGTGCCGATGTGATAGAACCAGTTATAGTTTGCCATGCCGGTGAATCCCATATCTACCAGCCACTGGTTGACCGGGCCGTAGTTGCTGGAAAGCAGCATACGCCAGGCAAGGGCAACGGTAACAGTCGGGAGCAGGTAGGGGAGCAGCAGCAGGGTGCGCATCACCTTCTGCCCCTTCGGCAGGCTGTTGACAAAAACTGCTATCAGCAGACCGATGAGCGTTTCAGCAAGGACCGCGAAGAGCGTGAATTTGACCGTGTTAAAAATAGCGGTGCGGAATACGGCATTCTGGAAGAGCTTTGTAAAGTTATCGAAACCGATCCAGTTATAGCCTTTCTTTGCGGCCTTCAGCAGGTTATAGTCTGTAAAACTGTAATAAATCGTAAAAGCAATCGGATAGACTGTCATTATGAGCATGACAATGATGGTGGGAGCAAGCATGATGTGCGGAAATGCTTTGTCCTCATCGAATCTTCGCTTCTTTTCTGATAAACCCATATTCATGTGTTTCCTCCCGAATTTCTTTTACAACTTGTGACAATTTTTCAAAAATTCTGAGGGAGAGGAAAACCTCCCCCTCAGATAAAAAGCTAAAGATCAGAGCAGTGCTTCCAAATCAGCCTGCGCGGCATCCAGAGCATCGTCAACGCTCATCTGACCCATAACAGCAGCTTCGAGGTATGGGCCAAGGATGGTGTAGTATTCAGACCAGAAGGTCACGAACGGGCGATAGGTACCGACAGACAGGGAGCCGTAAACAACTTCGAGGTTCGGGTTGATTTCCAGGGAATCTTCGTTGAGCAGGCAGCTCTCGCGGCACGGAACGCCGCCGATCTCGACGGTTTCCTGCTGATATTCAGCGGAGGTGACTTCTTCCAGGAATTCGAGGGCCAGATCCTTGTGAGTGGAGTTGGCAGCCATACCGATGAACCAGCAGCCATAGATGGAGCTGTTCTGAGGTTCGGAATCTTCATCAGCCATTGTCGGAATGGTGGTGTAGTGATCAGCACCCCAGCCCGGCCAGCCGACGGCCATGGCAGCAGTACCGCTGTTGATGGCAGCTACGATGTTATCCTTGTCAAGCATGTTGCCGGCCTTGTAGAGGTCAATGTACATCTGCAGGGCAGCTTTGGCTTCGGGGGTATTGATGGTGATTTCAGTATAGTCATCATTCATGACCCAGGCACCGAAGGATTTCAGGACGGGGAGGAAGTCAGAGACATTGCTGTCACCGGCACCTGCGCGGAGCAGATAACCATCGACGCCATCGGCCTTCATGGTCTGAGCAAGTTCCAGAACATCAGCCCAGTTGGTGGGAACTTCACCATCGTTATATTTGTCGATGAGATCTTCGTTGTACATGAAGATGGTAACATTGCCATAGAACGGGATCAGGTAAGCGTGACCATCGGGGCCGATACCGGCAGGCAGGGTCGCCGGGATGATATCTTCGTCATATTCATAACCGAGCTCGGTCAGGTCAGCGAGGATGTCATTGTCGATGAATTCAGCCTTCCAGCTGCCGTCAACAACGATGACGTCATAGGTGCCTTCTGAATTGATGGCGTCCATGGAGATCTTCGTGTGCAGATCATCGAAGGTTTCTTCAGAGTATTCGATCTTGCAGTTGTGTTCAGCTTCGAATTCAGGGATCAAAGCCTTAACGACTTCGCCGTATGTTCCGGCGCGGAGCAGGAGCGTCAGAGTTTCCGGTTCCTGTGCGAAGGACACGCTGCAGATGCAGAGAGCCAGCAATAAAGACAAAATAACAGCAAACTTTTTCATATTTTTCCTTTCGTGTATTTGATACACAATAATATCCCCGCAGCGCGGGGTTACTCACAAATTATTCTTTTACGGCACCGCTGGAGAGGCCGGCGATGAGGTAATTCTGCGCAAAGATGACAAAGAGGGTGATCGGGATCACGGAAATCACGCCGGCAGCCGCGACCAGGCCGAACTGCGTCAGGTTGTCTTCCGTATTCAGCAGTGCGATGGAGATCGGGAGGGTATAGGCTGATGATTTCTGGATGAAGATCACGGAATAGGTGTACTCATTCCAGGCATACATGAAGGACATCATGGAAATTGCGGCGATGCCGGGGGCGACGAGCGGGAGAACGATCGTCCAGAACAGCTGGAACTCCGTCGCGCCGTCGATTTTTGCGCTTTGTTCAACCTCTTCCGGCAGATCGGCGAAAAAGGTCATCATGAACCAGATCGTGAACGGAATATTGATCAGGATACAGGCAAGTATGACCGGAATGCGGGTGCCGAGAAGATTCAGCTGGTTGAATGTGATGTAAAGGGGAATCATGAAAGCGATCGGAGGCAGTACGCGGATCAGCAGGACCCAAAAGGTGAGCGGTTTTTTGATCTTGAGTGTGAAACGGGAACGTACCATGATGTAGGCTGCCGCAAGACCAAATGACAGGGAAAACAGCAGTGAAACCAGTGTACAGATCAGACTGTTTTTCAGGATCATGCTGTAATTTTTTTCTGTGAAAAGACGGGTGAAATGTTCAAACGTCAGGGTTTTCGGGAAGATCGAAATGTGACCTGAAAGCTCCTGTGTGTCACGAATAGAAAGAGAAATAAGCCAGTAAATCGGGAAAAGTGCCACGAGCAGTAAAATGGCGCACATAACAATGTTGAATATTTTTCTTCCTGTAGAGACTCTCATTGATCCTCCCTTTTATGCCGCATACATAAATCTCTCTGAGCTTATTCAGAGATTTTTAAATTATATGAGAATTACAAAAATCATCAATTGCTAAAAGTCATTTGAAAATGATGACTTTTATTACATTCGTAAACGTTTACAATAGAAATCAAATTGACAAAAGAGGATGGTTTTTCCGACACAGCGGCTGCCGCATGATATAATGTTACCGGCTGACCAAAAGATGTTTCAGAGGAACTGCTCAAAAGGCGGTTCCACCGGTGTGTTCTGATCTGTATGGAGGAAAATTTATGGACATTACGTTCATTAACGTTGGTTATGGTGAATCCATCCTTATTACTGCTGAGGAAAAGGAACGTGAAGACGGGCAGTTTGTAATGCTGATCGATGGCGGCAGTGCCATGGACTCTGAATATCAGGGGGAAAGCGGACGTATCCGTGCCCTCGATTTCCTTTCGAAAAAAAGAATCCGGCATATTGATCTGCTGGTATTCTCCCATGTGCACGAGGATCATACCAGCGGTCTGGTGCCCGTCATCGGGAAAATCCCTGTCCGTAAATTCTGGACATCCGTCCATCTTTCTCCGGAACATTATGGCAAATGCATCACACCGCAGCACAATTTGTCCGAGACAAATTTCAAAGCGCTTGATTCAATCAATAATTACAGCCGGCTGATGAAAATACTCACGGACGGGGACGTCACATGGCTGGACGGGATCAGGCCTTCATATTTTTGTACCGGAGATCTCTCAATAGATGTATTGGGTCCCGAACCGGGATATCGTGAAAAGGTGGATGAATCGCTGGACCGGGTTTTTACAGCTTCATCTGATGAAGCGCTGAATGCGGCGGTCACGGAAGTGACCGAAACAATGAACAATGCCAGCATGGTCGTGCGGCTGCATTACAAAGGATGCTCTGTTCTCCTCTGCGGCGATACGAATGCCGATGGGTTTCGGCATATCCTTGATACCGCTCCGGAGCTTTTGAAAGCGGATGTCTTCAAAATCGGACATCACGGGCAGGCTGATTCGGTGAGTGAAGAGCTGCTTCATGCCGTGAATCCATCGTTCATCGTCTGCTGCGCGTCCAATGATCATCGGAGTAATTCCACCAGCGAAAAAACCTTTGAAACGATCAGACGAACCTTAGGCGAAGAGAAAATCACCTGCCTTTTTCAGGACGGACTTTACGCGGAGCGCTGGAATCCCGAAACTGCCCCCCGCAATGGTGTTACGGTCCATATTGAAGACGGCGTGGTTTCATGGTATCTGAGCTGAGAAGCTCTATGCAGAAAAAATGAGCGGGGATCATTCCCCGCTCGTTTTTTCCACTGTGATCACATCCTTCAGAATGTAATGGAAGGTGGGTTTTGATGTATTGCTGTTTTCGATAAACCCGTCGTTCAGGTCGATCTTTATCCGCATATTATTAGAATCGGTTCCGATATAGTCCCCTCTGAAGATATCCGCTTTCCCTTTGATGATCTTGTCAATGACTTCACGGATGCGTGCTGCCGTACCGGGTGCGGCGAGGTCCTCATTCAGGCCAAGAATCTCGAGCCAGCCCTGATCGAAGCCTGCGCAGATATCATTCCCGTGGACCTCACCGGAGACGACCTTTTCAATCGGCTGCTCTGTGATCACGGCACGGATTGCGTTAATCATATAGGGATCCCAGTTGTTCCGGACATCGATCAGGGACACTGTTGAGGTATCATTGATCATGCTCTCATTAAAGCCGATATAGTAGACAGTCCTGTTCAGAGATGCTTCCTGACAGGCGGCTGCCGGTCCTGTGGATCCGCTGTTCTGCGCGATAATGATGCAGCCTTCGTCGAGCAGCTCTTTCGTATTGTTCTTTTCTCGGATGAAATTGCTCAGCGCGTTGGCATAGCGGACACGCATCAAAGCATCCGGACATACAGTACGGGCACCCAACAGAAACGCGGTAAAACCGGAGATGGTTTCGGCTGTCGGGAAGGAGCCGATGTATCCGATCATTGCCTGCTCCGGAGTGATCACGCCCTCATCGATCATCTGCTGCAGCTTCATGCCGGCCGCGATGCCGCTGACATAATGACCCTGAAAATTCTTGGCGTTGAAGGTATGGAAATTGCTGTCGGATTTTACTTCGGCAGCAACCCCGCTGGAAAGCTGACAGAATTGAACCTCCGGATATGATGCCGCGAATGCTTTAACCTTTTCGCTGCGTGTATTTGTGAAAAGGATCTGACAGCCGTTCCGGATCAGCTCCTCAAGGGCTTCCTGCGTCTCGTCTTCCTGGACGTTGGTTTTCGTCAGGATAAGGACCTGGTCAGGGAACTCCTTCTCTATCGTTTTCTGGGAGAGGAAGAAGTTGAATGTATTCGCTGTCATTTCATCATTTTCCGAGAGAAAACCAACTATGAGCCTTGCGTCCTCCTGTTTTTTATCCCAGAAATGATAATAAAAGCTTGCCCCCGCCAGCGTCAGCAGACAAATGATGATCGTCGTCAGATAGAAGCGTTTCATGCAGCACCTCCTTTATCTGCTGTGTTCTCTGGTCCGTCAGTCATTCCCGGATAAAGTTTCTTCAGGTCGATCGTTCCGTCTCTTAGCATCTTCAGCAAAATGTCGTCAATTTCCGGGTCAAACTGGGTCCCCCTGCCTTTTTCCATCTCATTAAGAACGTAGCCGAAATCCATTTGTTTGCGGTAGACCCGGTTAGCAGTCATTGCGTCAAAGGCATCTGCCACGCCAATAATGCGGGAAAACAGCGGGATCTCATCGCCCTTCAATCCGTTCGGATAGCCTTTGCCGTCAATCCGTTCATGGTGGTAAAGTGCTCCGTCCAAAACGTGCGGGATGAAGGTCAGATCCTTGAGAATTTCAGCTCCGCGGGTGGTATGGGATTTCATGATGGCATATTCCTCATCCGTCAGCCGGGAATCCTTATTGAGGATCGCGTCGGCAATACCGATTTTGCCGATGTCGTGGACCAGGGCAGCCCGGCGCAGGTTTTCAATATCCTTGTCATCCATTCCCATAGCCTTCGCGATCATTGCGGAATATTCGGATACACGCCAGGAATGCTGGCTGGTGCGTTCGTCCTTGGCATCAACAGCCCGGGCAATGGCAATGATCGTGTCATTGCTCATCTTTACCTGCTGTTGAGAAAGAGCAAGTTCTTTGCGCTGCATTTCCATCACCCGTTCGTTGCGCCGGCTGACGAGGAACCAGGTGAACCAGATCGCTGCCAGTATCGGGATCAGGATAAGATAAGCGGTGAACCATATGTTGTCGTAGATCTCTTTTTCTTTGATGAGTTTATACGACCGCTGACTGATAACGGATTGTTGATTTGTGTCAAAAACACCCAGATGGAAAGTATATTCGCCAATTGGAAGGTTCGTATAGGTAGCAGACTGCATGGTGTCCAGCGGCATGATCTGCCAGTTTTTGTCAAATCCTTCCAGATAATATCCGACATAAGGAACCTGCACGGAATAGTTGATGATTTCGGGAATAATTTCCATGCGGGCTGCATTGCGCGGAATTATGATGGTCTTATTTCGTTCGATCTCCGGTTTGTCACCATCGATATTTACAGCAGCAATGGACATACGGTAAACTCTGCTCGCTTCTGCATAATCTTTGGTGTTGAGCATGTAAACGCCGGAGTCGCAGGGGAGGAACAATTCTCCCTCTTCATTGAGATAATTCCAGGAATTCGCAGTCAGAGAGCTGTCCAGCCCGCGGCGGGCATTTAACAGTTCATATTGGATATTGGGTCCATCCGCGATAACATCCTCACGTTTGAGAATGAAAATTCCGGCGCTGCTCATGACAAACAGGCGATCTTCTTCTTCATCAATGTAGACATCATAGTTGTTGAAATACGGGAAATTTTTCAGCAGGCGGATCTTTCCGTCCCGGTCCATATAACATAAACCGTTGCTGGTCACGATAAAAACGCCCTCGCCGGCGGCATCGTACGCAGTCCTCAGAATGACTTCTGAACTCAGCCCTTCCTGTCTTGTCAGGATATCGCTAACTTCATGATTTTCGATGACTGCCAACCCGCTGCCGTCTGTTCCGACCAGGATCCTCCCGTCAGGAAGTTCAGTCGCGGTGAGGATCATCGAGCTGATCGAATCGGTTGAATTGGTGAGGGTCTCATCAATTTCGTGGTCACGGATAAAGCTTATGCCTACATCGCTGCCGGCCAGAATCGTTCCGTCTGAAAGCTCCATGGCAACGCGGACACGGTTCCCGAAGATAGCCTCCCGTGAACTGTAGTGGTGTTCTGTTCCATC
The DNA here is from genome assembly GCA_902774215.1 of uncultured Chloroflexota bacterium. Lineage (GTDB taxonomy): Bacteria > Chloroflexota > Anaerolineae > Anaerolineales > Anaerolineaceae > Flexilinea. Next base: position 32,937 of record CACYHU010000051.1, on the reverse strand, counting down.
GGCTTCGATTTCGTATAATCCACTGCCGTATGTGCAGATCCAAAGGCTTCCTTTGGAGTCCACGAGCATGCAGCGGATACGGATACCTGCCAGTTTTTCGCTCAGCTCGTTGTGGATCTGCTCTGAAAGTTCACCGTCGACGATATCCAGCCCTTTGTCTGTACCGAAGTAGAAATCGCCTTTCCAATTGGTTACAGCATTGACCACCTTGTGTTCGATCCCTGTGGTGCTGTAGATATTCAGAAACGAAGATGGCGCCAGACGCAGCAGCCCTAAACGGGATGAGGAAAACCAGAGATTCCCCTGATAGTCGACCAGTGTATTGTCTATAGAGCTGTCAAACTCGTTGGTATTGATAACGCGGAAAACTTCCGTGGTATCAAAATAACCGATCCCATTGTCTGCCGAGACGAATAAGTCCCCGTTTTCCAGAAAATTCAGGTCTTTTATGCTGGTCAGTTTACCGGTCTCCATTACGGAATGTTCCTCGAACCAGCCGTTTGTGATATCGAAAACAAATATGCGCCCCATAGATGTGCCCGCTAAAAGCTTCCCTTCAGGGGAAAACGTGCAGGCGCGGAAAAGTTCATTCCCGCTTGTCAGCTGGCGTGAGCTGAGAATGCGGCCTTTGTTCATCAGGAAAAGACGACCGTTTTGTGTCACAGCCGCGACATTTCCGGCCTTGTCAGCTGCGATACCGTCCGCGTAGCTTACCTCCCAGAGCGTGTTGATTTCTCTCAGACCGTTATTCAGGGAAAGCACCTGCAGGCTGCCTGTTGTTCCGATATAATAATAACCGTCGGCACCGCGGACAATGGAGCGGACGGAATTCGAAGGAAGTCCGCTTGACTGGTCAATGACGTTTGTGATGGTTTCATTAATGGCAATTGCAAGACCGTTATCATTTGTGCCGATCCAAAGCCGGCCTTCCTCATCTACAAACAGGCAGTTCACATTGCGGACGGTTTCATAATCATCCATTCTTCGGAATTCGCTGCCGTTATAACGGTAAAGTCCGGCGTATGTACCGATCCATAAAATCCCGTCATTTGTCTGGGCAATATCATTTGCTTCTCCGCAGGGGAGACCGTTTTCCGAGCTGTAGATTGTCTGGACATAATTCGAGTAGACCGCGCTTTTCTGCGGCGATTCTCTTTGAGCGGAAATGTCTGAAACCGGGTGCAGTGTGACCAGCAGAGCAAATGCGATAAGCGCGATTTTCGCTGCGGCTTCATCGGTTTCGGCTGCAGGCTCATCCGGAGAGGTCTTGAAGATTTTTCTGATCAGCCGGATTGTGAAATATAAGATCATCATTGTCAGGATCTTGTCGACAAATTCGAGATAGAACTGTCCGGCTATCGTTGCGAGGATCTTTGGCGAACCGATTTCAAGCAGACGGTCGATGACGCCGTCCCCCCATATATTTCCGGTTCTGCCGTCATAGAACAGGTAATTGAGAGGAACGCTGATCGCTGTGGAAGCGAGCGAGATGAATACACTGATGGACATGGCGCCGAACCATTTTTCCATCATTTTTCTGCGGGCTGAAATTCCGAGGATCACCGCTATCGCGACAGATGTGAGAGCGTAAATAGCGGATGTGCCTGTGGACATGGCGTCGATCAGGTTCCCCGTAATGCCGACGAGACTGCCGATCAGCGGTCCGGCGATATAAGCGCACAGCATCGTTCCGAACGTATCCAGCCAGATAGGAAGCTCTCCGCTGCTGGCAACGATCCTGCCCGCAAAATTCAATGCAATGCACAGGATAATAAAAAACGCAAATTGATAGGTTTTCCATTTTTTCATATGTTTTGCCTTTCAGGTCAGCGGTGATAGTTCGTCACCTGTTTATAATCCGAGACTCTGAGCCAGGTCTTCAGCTTCTTTATACCATTCCATATATTGTCCTGATTCAAGAACTTCATCGATCACGGCATTCACGAAATATATCAGCTGAAGCTGTCCTTTTTTTGCGGCGATCCTGTCCCCCTGGTAATAATCCTCAAGCTGGAATTGGAAATCCGGGAGTAGCATTAATTGAACGCTGCCTTCCTTTTCAATATAATTTTCGGCGGTTTCTATATCAACCATGGCGGCATCAATTTTCCCGTCTTCAAGCGCGGTATAGACCTCTTGAGTGGATCTGAAGCGGATGAATTCTTTATATCCGGGAAAGTTTTCCGCCATGAGGGATTCCTGCAGGGAGCCCCGCTGTGCCGCGATAACTTTGTCGGAAAAATCTTCGATAGATTGAAATTTATCCTGATCTTCGGAACGGATCAGTATTCCGTTTCCGGAATTATTTACAGAGAAATAGTACCCTTTTGACATTTCATAAGCAGCTGCACGGGAAGGCACGAATGAAAGGGCTGAGATGGCAAGATCACAGGTGTTTTCGTCAAGTGATGAGAGAACCTCCGAAAATTCCATGGGAACGATCTCCAGCGTTACTCCCATACGGTCTGCAATGAGCTGTGCTAAATCAATATCGGATCCCACAAAACGTTTGGAACCGACTTTTGTAGGGTCGATGAATTCCTGCGGGGGAAAGTAAGGCTCTGTTGCTATCCGCAGTGTTCTTCTGTCGCGGATCCGCCCCAGAACTCCTGCTGCATCTTCCGGTATGCCGTGGCTGATATCCATGGACCGGTCAATAAAATTCCATTCATTTCTGACGTATTGCTCCGTGGATTCCTGAGCAAACAGTTCTGTCGTTGTTCCGATCGCGAGCAGTAATCCTATCAGGTTTATAATAAAGAATCGTTTCAGATTCATATAACCTCCCTGCTGTTTTTGTCATTTCTAATGGAGTTTATCATAATTCCCTATTTTTCTGTAAATTATACCAAATATCTGCCAAAAAGGCATTTATTGACAATTCCTGCTTTGAAAGATATAATCTTAACCAGTTTTCATAAGAAAAGCCTGTCCGGACAGGCTGATTCAAAAAAAGGAGATAGAAATATGAAAAAATTGTTTTCACTGTTCCTGGTTCTGGTGCTTGCATTTTGTGCAGTGACAGCAGCCTTCGCGGATGACATTACTCTTGATGTTATCATCTGCCAGTACGGTCCGAATACCAATAACTGGTTCGAACGCGGTGGCACCGGTATGGATGGCTCCAACTTCGTTGAAGAATTTGAAGCTGCCAACCCGGGCATCAAACTGAACCTCGAAGTCGTTTCCTGGAATGATGTTCACCAGGTTGTCGATACCCGCATCGCCAATGGCAATGCTCCCGACATCCTGAATCTGGACACCTTCTCGGAATTCCTTCCCGACGATCTGCTTCTGCCTGTAGAGGAATACACAACAGAAGAACTCTTTGCTGATTTCTTCCCTGCCTTTATGCAGGATTTCCTTGTTGACGGCGAATACTGGGCTGTTCCGGATCTTGCTTCCGCCCGTGCTCTGTATTACAATGTGGATATCCTTGAAGAAGCCGGTGTGGAAGTTCCGACCACCTGGGCAGAACTCGAAGATGCCGCTCAGGCTATTATCGACTTCTATGACGGCGAAGTATACCCGTGGGGTATCGATATGACCACCGATGAAGGTCAGGCTGCTTTCGCTTACTATACATGGGGCAATGGCGGCGGTTTCACCGATGAAGATGGCGAATGGGCACTTAACTCCGACGAAAATGTCGAAGCTATCGAATATGCCATCGGCCTCGTCAATGCCGGTTATACTAATCCGAACCCTGCCACTCAGACTCGCTATGACCTGCAGGATATGTTTGCCACCGGCAAACTGGCTATGATGATCGGCCCGAACCAGATCCCGACCTATGTCAAAGATAAGGGCGGCGACATCAACATGGCTACCGCTTCCCTCCCGGCCAACGAAGGTAAGGTCTCTGCCTCCGTCGGTGTGAAAGACGTCATGATGGCTTTCCGTGATGATTCTGTCGAAGATCAGGATGCCCGCAATGAAGCGATCAGCGCATTCATGACCTTCTTCTATGATCCGGATAACTATGTCGGCTGGGTCAGCATGGAAGATTTCCTGCCCGCAGTCAACTCCGCAGTTGAAGCTCTCGTCGAAGAAAATCCGTCCTTCGAAGCCTGGCTGAACGTTCTTGCTACCTGCAAGTTCTATCCCACCTCAAAGGCTGAATGGGCTCAGGTCCGCCAGGGTGTCACCACTGTTGAACAGAATGCTCTGACCGGTGCTGATGTCCGCGCAGAACTGGATGCACTCCAGGCTGAAATTACCGGTGAATAGTCTTTAGTTCATTAGTTGGTAGTTGGTAGTTTTCAGTCTTTTCAGATGTTTAGTGATATTCTGAGTAACTGGATTTGCCAACTACCAACTATCAACTATCAACTATCAACTGCCAACAGAGGAGACATAATGACAACCGGTATCAACCGACACAAATGGGAACCTTATCTCTGGCTTTTGCCCAGCACACTGCTGGTTTCTGTTTTTGTTCTCTTTCCGATCCTGATCGTTTTTAAACTCTCTTTCAGCGAAATATCACCGGCCGGTGTCGTGGGCGGATTCATCGGTTTCGACAATTATGTCGAAGCGATCAACCTTCCCGCATTCAAGGCTGTTATGCTGAATACGCTCTGGTGGGTCCTTTCCGTTGTAATCATTTCAACGATACTGGGTTTCATCATTGCGCTGGTGCTGAATCAGAAATTTCACGGACGGAAGATTGCCCGTTCCATTTTGGTATTCCCCTGGGCAACATCTCTTGTGATTCAGGCTTCGGTCTGGAATTATATTATCAAATATGAATACGGCAGCCTGAACAATGTGCTGCTGAACCTCGGTATTATCAAACAGGCTATTAATTTCCGTTCTTCCTATCAGATCGAGTTTATCTGGGAGTGCTGGGTGGGTATCTTTGTGACCGTTCCCTTTGTTACATTCTGTGTGCTTTCAGGGCTTCAGTCTATAGATGTTTCCCTGTATGAGGCGGCGACTATGGATGGCGCGGGATTCTGGCATAAACTCCGTCATATCACGCTGCCGCTGGTAAAACCTTCTTTGACGGTCAGCACGGTGCTGAATATTATTTATGTGTTCAATTCCTTCCCTATCGTTTACACAATGACTAAAGGTGCCCCGGCACACAAGACGGATACGATGATCACCTATCTCTATATGCTTTCCTTCTATGAACGTAAAAAAGGCCCTGCCACTGCGCTCTCGGTTATCGGATTCCTGATTCTCTGTCTGTGCGCGGGCATTTACATGATGACCGTTATGCGGAAGGAGGAACAGCAATGAAGCGGTATCCGGAAATTAAAAAACAAAACCTGCGGATGGCTGTCCTGCTGATCCTCGGATTGGTTCTCGCACTTATTTTGATGAGCCTGCCGCTTTATACCTTTGAGATCGGTGTATACACAAAAAAATCTCCCAATACTTTTGCAGGTGATGAAAAATATATCGCAGCCCGAGCAGAAGCCGAAGCGGCAGCAGATGAATACCGTGCGCAGGGTTTTGACGTTGAAGTTTCTGAATCTGTGGTGGAACGAACAAACTCAAAAGGAAAAACGACATCATTGTTCACATTTACGGTAAATGAGCGGAACAGTAAAAATTTCTGGTCCTTCCTTGGAAAAGATCTTCCATCGTCAAAGGTTTTGATTTGCATTCTCGGGCTGATGGCTTTCTCTGTTATCTTTATGTTTTTGGGGCTATCCGGCTCTCTTGACCTTCTCCACCGTTATCTGGAACCTCGCTCCCGGATTTTCCGAAATCTGGTGATTGCGTGCCTGATGGCTGCCATTATCCTGATCCCGGTTTTCATCCTTTTGAATAATGTCACTTTTTCCCGAAAGCTATCACTCTATAACGCTGAGTTGATCACTGAAGGGAAAGAGGCTTTTTACAGCAGTATGGATGCCTTTCTGTTCAACGGAACGATGGGCGAAAATATCCGTGACGCTCTTAGCGGATTGAAAATTGAACATTCTGCCCTTGTCTGGCTGATACTTCCGGCATTTTTCATTTCGCTCTTAGCGGCTTTTTCGCTGCGGCGGGGGGAGATCCAAAGCAGTTTACTGAAGACCTGCCTGTACTTTTTTGTGATCGTTGTCTGCGTCATCACGCTGTATCCCTATTATGTGATGCTCATTACGGCATTCCGTTCCAATGCGGAAAGTCTGGATATGTATTTCCTGCATATGTTTCCGACAAAATGGATATGGAGTAACCTGACGGATATCATCCACCGCGGTGTTCCGCGATTCCTGCTGAACTCCCTGTTTATCGCGGGCGGGGCTACCGGGCTTGCCATGCTCTGCGGGATACCGGCTGCCTATGCACTGGCACGGATGAACTTCAGGGGGAAAAAGATTTTTCTCGGCTATGTGATCATGAGCCAGATGTTTTCCCCTGTTGTGCTGCTGATCGGTATATCCCAGCTGATGACTACACTGCATCTGAATAACACTCTCTGGGGATTGATGCTGATTAACGCTGCATTCAATCAGGCTTTTGCCATCTGGCTGCTGCGCGGGACTTTTGTCTCCATCTCTCCGGAGATGGAGCAGGCCGCGTTAATTGATGGCTGCGGTACGATCGGTGCGCTGACAAAAGTGCTGATTCCTATGGCTGCTCCCGGTATCGTGACGGCGCTCATTTTTGTCTTTATCAATGCCTGGAATGAATATACCGTTGCGACGATCCTGATCTCAACAGCGCAGTACCGTCCAATAACCGTGGGCATCACTCAGTTTTCCTCCTTCAATATGATCGAATGGCAGTATATGTTCGCGGCTTCCCTGTTGGCCACGCTGCCCGTTGTGATCCTCTTTATGTTCATTGAAAAGCATCTGACAGCCGGCCTGACCTCCGGCGGTGTCAAGGGATAGCGCAGTAATATACAATGAGAATGAGCCTGTCACGAATTTTGAATGAGTTTATTGACAAATTCAAGTGATTCAGTTATTATATAACCTGTTGAACGGCGGGGTAGCTCAGTGGCCAGAGCAGGGGACTCATAAGCCCTTTGTCGAGGGTTCGACTCCCTCCCCCGCCACTTTTTTATACTAAATAATCCATCTTTGCAGATGGATTATTATTTTTAAAAGCTCAGAACGGTGCGAAGAAGAGACTGCCGTATGGGCTGTGTGCCGCCTGATCCTGAGCAGCTGCGGATAATATATCAGACTTGGATATCGGTGTAGAAGCGGTATTACGCGGTTTTCAGATCCAGACCGTGGACCCAATCGGCTTTGAAGTAATAAATTGTCAGGATGACAGCGCTCATGGACCAGGTGATGGGGTAGACCCAGTTAACCACGTTGATGGATTTCGTCAGCGGGACCATGATGGAGATGAATGTCACACGGAAGATACACCAGCAGCCGAGCATGACGAGCATCGGTATTTTTGCCTTTCCCGCTCCGCGCAGCACAGCTGCCAGACCGTGAGAGGTGGCGAGCAGAAAATAAAATGGCGCCATGATGTTCAGTTTGTCCAGACCGTAAGCGATTGCTTCCGGTTCATTTGTGAATGCGGAAATCAAAACAGGTCCTAAAAGGATCAGCACCCCGCCGATCAATTCCGCAAGGGTGACAGCACAGATCAATCCGAACCTGGAGCCCTTTTTTGCACGTTCATATTCCTTTGCTCCGAGGTTTTGCCCCACGAAGGTGGTCATGGCTGCATTAAAACTGGTGACAGGCAAAAAGGCAAAGCCATCGATCTTGCCGTAGGCACCGAGTCCTGCAACAGCCATGGTGCCGAAGGAATTGATGTTTGACTGGACAATAACGTTTGCAAAATTGATGATGGAATTCTGCAGTCCGGAAGGCAGACCGAAATTGATGATCTGCCGGATCATGTCCATATCATATCCGAGATACCCGGGTTTGAGCCTGGCACTGCCTTCAAAACGCATCATGCGTATCACACATAAAAGGGCACTGAGCAGCTGTGCGATAATGGTGGCGAGTGCCGCGGAGAAAACTCCCCAATGAAAAACGGCAATGAACAGCAGATCCAGACAGACATTTGTGACAGATGAGATGATCAGAAAATAAAGCGGATGCTTTGTATCCCCAAGCGCCTGCATGATGCCGGTACAGGCGTTATACAGGATCAGCCCCATGGATCCGGCGAAATATACCCGGATGTAGGAAACGGTCTTTTCAAAAATGTCATCCGGCGTTCCCATCCAATCCAGAATGGTCGGGGTGAAAAGTACGCCGATCAGGGAAAGCAGTATTCCGACCGTCAGCGCGATCGTGATCGTCGTGTGGACTGCCCTCCGCAGCGGATCATCCAGCCGGGCTCCAAAGTAGCGCGCGACCAGGACACCTGCTCCCAGAAATACGCCCTGAAAGAAACCGATCATCAGCTGGATCAGTGTGCCTGTGGCACTGACCGCGGCAAGGGCGCTGTTGCCAAGAAAATTCCCGACGATCAAAGAATCGACGGAATTATACATTTGCTGGAACAGGTTTCCTAAAAAAAGAGGAATCGCAAAGCGAATGATCGCTCCTGCAATCGGTCCTTCTGTCATCCGGCTCTGATCTTTCATTGATTACCTGTTTTCCCTGCCATAATTTTTTCTGTATACTGGGATTATAATCATTTTCACATAAGCGTGGGTACATTGATCATACAGACATTAATTAATTCTGTATACATTTTTATCATAGAAAACTGCTGGTTTTCAGGCTGAAAGAGCGGTCCTGTTTTATAATCCCATACAGGGGAAAATGTGCTGCCGGACCTCTGGATTGTTGGAAAAATTCAGAAAATAATTGTCTGGAGACAGGTCAGATAGTGAGGTGATCCGTTGACTGATATAATGAAAACCTTTGGCTCGAAGGTCTTTAATGACAGTGTTATGAAGGAAAGACTTTCGGAAGCAACTTACCGTGAACTGAATAAGACCATCAAGAATGGTGAATATCTGAACAGCGATATCGCTGAGGAAGTCGCCAATGCCATGAAGGAATGGGCGATTGAAAACGGAGCCACCCATTTTACGCATTGGTTTCATCCACTGAGCGGTGCAACCGCTGAAAAACATGAAAGTTTTGTACAGACAGCGGGCGGCGGAAAGATCACGCTTGAGTTTTCCCCCGGTAATCTTGTTAAAGGGGAAGCTGATGCCTCCTCATTCCCTTCCGGCGGACTGAGGGATACCTTTGAAGCCCGGGGGTATACTGCCTGGGATCCGACTTCTTATGCTTTTATCAAAGACAACATACTCTGCATCCCTACTGTGTTCTGCTCATTCAGCGGCGAGGCGCTTGACCATAAAACTCCCCTGCTGCGCTCGATGGAAGCGATCAATCTGCAGGCAATGCGGATCCTGAAGCTTTTCGGTAATGAAGATGTGTCGCATGTAAAAACGACGGTCGGTGCTGAACAGGAATATTTCCTTGTGGATAAAAAATATTTTGATGAGCGGGAAGACCTTGTCCTTACCGGAAGAACGCTCTTCGGTGCAATGCCTCCTAAAGGGCAGGAAATGAACGATCATTATTACGGCTCCATCAAAACCCGCATTTCGGAGTATATGAAAGATCTCAACAGAGAGTTGTGGACACTTGGTATTCAGGCAAAGACTGAACATAATGAAGTTGCGCCTTCCCAGCATGAGCTGGCGAATAATTACCTGACAACGAATGTTTCCGTCGATCAAAACAACCTGACCATGGAGATCATGAAAAAAATTGCCAAACGGCATGGGCTGGAATGTCTGCTTCATGAGAAGCCTTTTGCACGGGTGAATGGGTCCGGCAAACATAATAACTGGTCCATCAAGACCGACACGGGTGTCAATCTTTTCGACCCCGGCGAAACACCGCAGGAAAATGCGCAGTTTCTGATTTTCCTGACGGCTGTCATCAAAGCGGTTGATGATTATCAGGATCTGGTCCGTATTTCGATCTCTTCCGCCGGGAATGACCACCGTCTGGGCGGTTCGGAAGCCCCGCCGGCAATTGTTTCGATTTTCCTCGGTGATGAACTCACGGAGATACTGGAGAGTATTGAAAATGACGCGGAATACGTAAATCGCAGACAGAACCAGATGCTGATCGGTGTTCATACAATACCTGCCTTCCCGGCAGATAACACGGACAGAAACCGGACTTCTCCGTTTGCATTTACCGGCAACAAATTCGAATTTCGTATGCCGGGTGCTTCAGCCTCCATTTCCACTCCGAACACCATCCTCAATACGATTGTCGCGGAAGCGCTGAAGCAATTTGCCGATCAGCTGGAGAATGCTGCGGATCTGAATGCCGCGGTCCATGACCTGATCCAGCGGACTTTCCGTGAACACAAACGCATCATTTTCAACGGTAATGGTTATGACGCAGCCTGGATCCGGGAAGCAAAGAATCGCGGTCTGAGCAATTATGCATCCACGCCGGAAGCTTTTGCACATTATCTGGATCCGAAGAATATCAGGGTTTTTTCTGAAAACGGTGTGATGAGCGAAACAGAATACCGCTCCCGTTATGAGATCTACCTTGAAAAATATACCAAAACGGTCAATATTGAAGCTTTGACCATGATCGACATGCTCAAAAAGGATATTCTCCCTTCGATCCGGCAGTTCGAAAAACTGATGGCTGATTCTCTCATATCCGACAGACAGCTTGGCGTTTTTGATGAGGACTCCTATGAGACGGTTGTGTTCGGGAAAATCAAACAGCTGGAGAAGAGTATCTTTGTGAATTTGCGGAATCTGGAAATGTCACTCACACCTCATCCGCATCAAAGCGCGCTGACCATTGCCTTCTATTATCATGATGAGGTCATTCCGCTGATGGAAGTCATCCGCAAAGATGTGGATGAACTGGAGCTGATCACAGACAGAACATACTGGCCGATGCCGACTTATCTTGAATTGATGTTCGGTGTGGACTGAGAATTAAATCAGGGAAAAGGAAAAAAGATGAAATTTTATACTGTGTTATGTACCGGAAAAGAAGTTACAGCAACTGCTGGAAAAAATGGTTGTCTTTATAGTTTGAAGGCACTGGGAGTTCAGGCAGAAACTATGAATGCTCTTATTGAAAATTGGCAGAATCTCTGCAGACAGATCAAAGACGGAATTGAAAAAGTCAATACCGATCCGGATGCTTATGCTGATCAAGCGCTGACAGATTATAAAATTCTGGCTCCGATCCCGGAACCGAAACAGGATGTGGTCTGCCTTGGAGTCAACTATCATGATCACAAAAAGGAAGCAGCAGCGGGGATCGATTTTGTCAAAACAGCCGACACAATCTATTTCGCAAAACGCGTGAACCGGGCCAATGATCCTGAAGGACTGATACCGAACTATGATTTTGTTGACAGCCTGGATTATGAAGCGGAACTGGGCGTGATCATCGGGAAAGATGCTTTTCATGTGACACCGGAAGAAGCGGGAGCGTATATTTTCGGATACACTGTTATCAATGATGTCAGCGCCCGGAATGTACAGAAGCGTCATCAGCAATGGTACCTGGGAAAAAGCCTGGATGGATATACCCCGATGGGACCGTGCATCGTCACTGCGGACGAAATCGGTGATCCACATGCTCTGGATATCCGATGTTATGTAAATGGTGAACTTCGGCAGAACAGCAATACAAAGTACATGATCACAACGGTGGAAGAAGCAATCAGCGAGCTTTCTCAGGGCATGACCATGCAGTGCGGGACGATCATCGCTACCGGTACACCGGCCGGAGTTGCCATGGGCATGAACCCGCCGGTCTGGCTCAAAAGCGGAGACAAGGTCTGCTGTGAAATCGAAAAAATCGGCGTTTTGGAAAATTCTGTGGAGTGAAAATGAAAAAGACCGTTTTGCGGAAATATGCGCATCTGATTGCAAAGTGCGGCGTAAATGTCCAAAAAGGGCAGGAAGTGTTCATTACAGCAGGACTGGATCAGCCGGAATTCGTGCAGATGCTGGTCGAGGTTTGCTATAAGCTGGGAGCCAGCCGTGTGGTTGTCGACTGGGACTATCAGCCGCTGCAGAAAACGCATTATAAATATGAATCGCTTGAGACACTGGGAAGCCTGACTGGCTATCAGAAAGCCCGCTGGGAGCATTATCTGGAAAAGATCCCCTGCCGGATCTACCTGGAATCTGAGGATCCGGACGGTCTGAAAGGGATCGATCAGGATAAGATGCTCAAAGCACAGCAGATGCGCTATCCGCTGATCAAGGGCTATCGCGATGAGCTGCAAAACAAATATCAGTGGTGCATCGCGGCAGTCCCGGGCGCTGCCTGGGCGAAGAAGCTTTTTCCCGGTCTCAGGAAGCGTCAGGCGATTGAGAAACTATGGGAGGCGATCCTTACCACCAGCCGGGTGACGGATGATCCGGTGGAAGCCTGGCGGGAACATAACAAAGACCTGCAGGATCGCTGTGCTTATCTGAACACTCTCGGAATTGATAAGCTGCATTATACTTCTTCAAACGGTACGGATTTCACCGTCGGTATGATCCCGGAAGCGGAGTTCAACGGCGGCGGTGAAACGAGCCTGCAGGGAATTTATTTTAATCCCAATATCCCGACCGAAGAATGTTTTATTTCACCAATGAAGGGTGTGGCAGAGGGTATGGTCGTTTCTACCATGCCGCTAAGCCGCGAAGGTCAGCTGATCGAAAATTTTTGGATCCGTTTTGAAAACGGGAAAGCCGTTGAATGGCATGCGGAAAAGAACGAGCAGCTGCTGACAAATATCATTACCGCGGATGAAGGTTCTGCCTATCTCGGTGAATGTGCGCTGGTGCCTTATGATTCTCCGATCCGGCAGAGCGGGCTGCTCTTTTTCAACACACTGTTTGACGAAAATGCCGCCTGCCATCTGGCGCTGGGATTTGGTTTCCCGGATACGATCAAAGGCTTTGAGGAAAAGACACTGGAAGAATGCCGTGCGCTGGGTGTGAATGATTCCATGGTTCACGTGGACTTCATGATCGGCTGTGAAGATTTGAATATCGACGCCATCACCCGGGACGGTCAGACGGTGCCTGTCTTTCGGAATGGAAACTGGGCTTTCTGATCTGTCGTGAAATGGAACATATTAAACTGATCGCCTGTGATCTGGACGGGACGCTGTTGCTCAATGGAGCCCAGCAGCTCCGTCCGGAGACCTGCGGGCTGATCGCAAGGCTCATGGATGAAAAAGGACTGTTTTTTTGTGCCGCCAGCGGGCGTCAGTACGCCAATCTGCAGCGATTATTCGCACCGGTCAAAGACAGAATTGGTTATGTTTGTGAAAACGGCTGCCTGAGTTATTATCAGGAGAAACGAATCCATAGAAATTTGATGGACCATGAACTCGGGCGGGATATTCTCAGGTCGATCATGGACACCGATGGCGCGGAAGTGCTGCTGACCGGCGAGCGAACGCACTATATCCAACCAAAGGATAGTTCCGGACATATTCAACACACCGGAACCTTATATGAAAGTGTCCCTTTATGAAAAGGGCGGGCTGCATGATGTTGAATGGTGGGAGGAGCGATTCGCCAGCCGTTGTACGGTTGCTATCGGCGGGGGTGAGTGGCTGGACATGATGCCGCCGGGTGTGAACAAGGCATCCGGGCTGAAACATTTGCTGGATCATCTCGGGATATCTCCGCAAGCCGTGATGGCGATCGGGGATAATGACAATGACCGGGAGATGCTTGAATTGGCCGGGCTGCCCGTAACTGTCCGCAGCGCGAAACCCTCGATCCGTGCGATCGCAAAGGCTGAGACAGATACGGTCGAAGATCTGTTTGTGAGGATGCTTTCGGAATAAAAACAGTCCGCGGGTGTTACTTCCGCGGACGATTTCTGACGCTGAAAAATTATTCCCAGTTTTCTACAGGGGCTCCGCAATGGGGACAGGTCATGTGAAGTCCGGCAACGTACTCTCCGCCGCAATGCTCACACTTAACTGTGACGGGCTCGGTTTCTGCGGTCGGACATTGTACGGAGTTGATCCTCGGATCTTCCTCAACCTTCTTTTTCGATGTCTTGATAATTTTCTCCACTGCGCTGTATGCGAAAAAACCACCGCCTAAAACCGCAAACGCGAGAAACGGGATTTCTTTGACCGGAAGCTTTGAAGCTTTGCTGCCAATCGTATTAAACGCGTTGATGACTGAAACTGAGATCATTTCCGGAGGTGAACTCGTTTTCGAGGTCTGTCGTAATGATGCTTCCGCAGTCATTGCCGATCATACCTTCCCATGCCCAGCTTTTATCGACATTGTCAATGCAGTACACAACAAGCCAGTGTTTTTCATCTTCGAAAGTATCTGTATAAAGCCTGTACGCAAAATCCTGCAGATCACCCCCGTATTGTCTTTGCAGGTCCTTATTGCTGAGTGAATAAAATGCCGGGGTCACGCCTGTCCTGTTCTGAAAGACGGCGAAGGCATCCCGCATTTCCCCTTCCTCCGTGCTGCTGAGCAGCCGAGCTGTGTCGTTTATTACAATTTCAGTGTTATAGTCAAGCTTTACCTTCTGCGGAAGTGATGAGAGACCGAAGAGCGCGAAAATTACGCCGAAAAATATTGATATGATGTTCGAAAAAATTGTCCTGATTTTCTCACTTCTTGCCGTCTCAAGCGTATATGGCTCTTCGCTGTAATAATATTGAGGAGCGCCGTTGCGGTAATAAACATACCGATTTGCCCCGCGGTAATACCTGTTCCCGTATCGCTGGTTGGCAGATTTGCTGCTGCGGCTGCTGCCGTGGCTCCCGCCGTGTGAACTTCCGCCTCCGCTTGAATGTGGCATAAGCCCCTCCTTTGTATGTTGTTCAACCGATATTCAGATAATAATTATTATACTATTCATTCTTTCCGGGTCAAAAAATTAACAGGAGATGACAAAGATCAGATACAAATTGTCAGGACATTCAGGCCCAGGATGTTTTGATACCGGATGTCTTTCGCGCCTTTATAAACCATACGGATACCTTCATTTTTCATTTTATCTTTGGGATCGAAAATCTCGAGGCGTTCAGCGGGATCAAAGGGTATGCAGTCATCTTTAATGCGCAGAATAATATCATCCTGTTTGTGAATGACACGGATATCGACCGTGTGAGATTTTTTGTCCTTTTTGAATCCGTGTTCAACTACATTCGCTGCCATCTCCTCAAGGAAGAGCCCGGACAGATATCCGCGGTATTCATCAATTCCGTGCGATTTGCAGAAATCGATCACCTGTTGGGAAACGATCATTACCTCATCAAGATTTTTGACACTGATATCTATGCGTTCATTTTCACTGACGCCGAAATCATCCGGGATCACCATGAGTTCTTCCATATTCCGGGGAAACTGTTTGCGGACGACCCAGGAATATGCAACGATCGCGATCGCGCATACAATGCCGTTAAGAATATAAGAGATATAAACGCCATCCATTTCCAAAGCCGGCACCAGCAGGGCAGAGAATCCGGCAACGCATACGACACCGTCAAGAAGCGAAAGGAGATGAACGAGAAACTGTTTGCCTGATGCCTGCGCATAACAGGAAAAGTGCATGCAGATGATGCTCAGAGGCATACAGAGCGGGATGATACGGAAGGCATTTACGGTCATCCCGTAAACAGGATCAGCCGGATCGCGGTAGAACAAACGGGTAAAGGGAACCGCGCAGAGAATTATGATTGCGGAAACGCAGCACATAAGCGGGACACATTTATACATTGCCACACGCATAACATCTGCCAGCGATTTTCTGTCCTCCTCTCCGATGGAAATGCTCATCAGCATACGTGAAACCACGATCATACCGTACGGAATTGCCCAGAAAAGGCGGAGTATTGATTCAGACGCGGCAGATGAAGATAAACCGACGGTCCCGACAAACTGTATGATAATTGCGTTCAATATGACCGCACGGATCGCCTGATATATGTTGGAAAGAGCTCCGGGATAACCGATTTTGATGATATCCAGCGAACCCCGCCAATCAGATGCTTTGTGTTTGATTTTGAAAAAGGATTTTCCGGAGAGAAAATAGGCTGCCTGAACGCATAACAGCGCCCACATACCTGCAGAAGATGCCAGCGCGAGTCCGAAAGCGCTCATTTTAAGCACAACGACGAACAGCAAATTGGCAAGCGCATTCACAAGAATGCAGACAATACCGGATATAGTAGTCCGGCCGGACTGATTTTCAATGGAGAGATAGGCAGGAAGCAGCTGCCCCAGCATCAGGGGAAGGATCCCGATGACCTGTCCGAGGATATATTTATTCAGTGTATCCCTTGTGACAGGGTCAGATGCAAACACACGGGTCAGGTTGGTAAAAACACTCAGCAAGAGGATAATGCAGGTCACAACAGAAAAACCGATCACAGTCAGCAGGCTCAGCTTAAAGATATCCTGTGTTTTTTCGGGGTCGTTCTTTCCCATATGTTTTCCGCAAAGGATCTGGGAACCTCCGGCAAATACCATACTTGCGGCCATAAGGAACATGCTTATCGGCACGTAAAGGCCGATGGCACTCATCACAGACGCTCCGACAAAATTACTGCCGAAAATCCCGGATATGGCACCATTGACCGAAGAGACAAGTGCCAAAAGGATTTGTATGGGAAGCAGACGGAAGAACGTCTTTGAGATCAGCTCTGCATTTTTGTTTTTCTTCATTGCGTATTATCCTAATCGATCAGACCAAAGTGCTTCAGTGCATTTTCGATACCGTTATCATCAACGCTGTCTGTAACATAGTCCGCTGCAGCTTTGACCGTATCGCCGGCATTCCCCATTGCCACTCCGATGCCGGCAAATTGCAGCATATCAATGTCGTTATCTCCATCACCAAAAGCCATGATCTCACTGCGGTCCAGCCCGTTTTTTTCTAAAAATTGCTGAATGCCGACAGATTTTCCGCCGCCTTTTGGAATGATATCGATGCCGGTATCATTCCATTTGGTGATTTTACATTCATCCAGCAGGTCTTCCAAAACCTGCTTATCTTCATCGGGAACAAACGCAAGGATCTGATAGATCTTCTCTCCCTGATATTCTCCGATATCCGGAATCGAGCCTTTTACCTGCGTCTGTGTGCGGATAACTGTATCATCGACATAATTTATATAGCGCTTATCTGCCCCGACCAGCATAAAGGGGATCTTCTTCCGGTTGAAGATACGCACAAGGATTTTCATTTCTCCTTCATCAATGGACGTCCCTGCATATACGCTTTTGGATTGATCCATAAGAAGCTGGCCGTTGAGCATCAGATAACCGTCAAAATCCAAGTTTCCAACCGGAAGCTGGGAGAATTCGATCATACTTCTTCCGGTCGCAATAATGGTAAGGATTCCCCGTGAGCGCAGCTTTTGCAGAGCGATTTGTGTACTCAGCGGCACGTCATTTATTTTGTGGGATAAAAGCGTGCCGTCCACATCGAAAAAAACAGCCTTTATCTTCTTAGAATAATCTTCCATGAATTGTTCCCTGTCTTTCGTATTCAAAGTCCTGCCGGAAACAGTTTTCTATTCAATTGTTATATCGCTCAGCAATCCCGTCAGGTCCAGAACCTTTTTTATATTATCATTGACGTGCAGCATCTTAAATTGACCGCTGCGGTCTTCCATGATCTGCTCCCATTCCAGAATCACGCGCAGCCCGCCGGAGGACACATACGGCACGTTCTCCAAATCCAGAATCAGCTCGGTAATATCTTCCATTTTTGTCTTGGCCTGCTCATTCAGTATGGGTGAAGTATTCGTATCCATCCGTCCCTTCGGTTTTACCGTCAGGGAATTTTCATTTTTCAAATATTCAACATCCATTATTTTTTCTCCCTTTGTTTCTGTTCAGAACGGAGCACATGGGGACAGGAACTTTGCTGCGGCGAAGTCCGCACGAAGAACCTGTCATCCGTGCTGCGTCAACCGGTCTTGAACAGATACCTTCATGATTTGAAATGCATCCGTTGCAGGTCCGTAAATTAAATGCAGTATCCCGGCAAAACTGCCTGTTCTTTGATTATATAGCAATTACTTCATCAGCATCTCTGCCTGTATATATTATAATTCGTCTTCCTTGTTTTCTGCCATAGGAATTCTCTTAAGTAATGGCGTATACATCAATTCAAAAAAAATTTACTCACATTTTTCAATCTTTTTGTCGTAAAAAAAGGACCAAATCGATCCTTTTTTTGAATTTTAAAGTGGCAAACTCAGACTTTAGCAGAAAACCGGCTTGATATCAAGATTTATTTAAGTAATATTTGCAGATAGATGCGAAAAATTCATATGTATACATTGCACTGCGTATAGATTTAGTATCAGGCTTTGTGGGCTTAGCTGATCCGTGCTGCCAGTTCGAAGGCGAGCATGGCGATTTTTTCCTTGTCGTCCAGACGGATCCCTCCGTCGAGGCTTCGCGGGTCCCAGATGCTGTGGTCAAGATTGTCACCCGCGTAAAGGAACTGGAAAAAATCGACTTTCCGGTAATCACACAGCGCCTGCATGGCGGAACATTCCATTTCCACACAGATCGCCCCCAGCGCTTTTCTGGCAGCGATTTTTTCCGGTGTCTCCCGGTAAAACGCATCTGTGGTCCATGTCGTCCCTTCGACATAGGGATAGCCGAATTCATCGCATATAGCTTTAAAAGTGTCAGTATATTTTTTATTGACCTCGATGATCCCTGATGGGGCCGCATAATGGAAGCTCGTACCCTCATCGCGGATCGCCTTCCGGGGAATGATGATTCCGCAGTCCTCAATACTCTTATCCAGTACACCGCAGTTTCCCATCAGGATGATCCGTTTTCCTCCCATGGCCAATACATCTTCAAAGGACCCCGCGCAGGCGGGAGCCCCCAGACGGGCTTTTACGAACGCGAATTGTTTCCCTTTGTATTCCACCCGGTAAACAGGCCAGTCACCATCAACGTCGCTATATTGTGCGATTTCAACAGCGTTAAAATAATTGAGAATCCTGTCAAACAGGTATCTGGAAAAAATAGAGACGACAGTTTCAGGAAATCCCTCGACGGGAGAATGGACCATGTCCGGTTCAATAACTGCCCGCTGCGGCTTGATGCGGCAGCTTTTCCGCTCCGGATCTGCGGAAATAAAGTCCTCGGGTCTGTAAGGCGGAACGGTGATGGCATAGAATGACACTTCTTCCGGTGCGGGAAGTATCTCGTGAATATCCTCCGGTTCGATCACGACTATGGTTCCGGGTTCAATTTGGAGGGCTTCCCCGTTGATATTCATCCGGCATTGCCCTTTGATGAAAATATAAACCTCATCAGTCTCACGATGGTAATGGGGGATAACGGTTCCCCCTTTTTCCAGATGTGTGAGGACAATGCTGTATTCCTTCTTGAATATCGGTGCGGTCAGTCCGGTGATTTCCCCCAATCGGGAGGAGCATTCGGGATTTTCATCAAATCGGATTCCGCTGTTTTGGATTATTTTCATGGCATATCTTTCTGTCGGTTTTCAGGCATATTATTTTCAACTTTCCGCACTGTGGGGAAAAAGCCGCTGCTGGGAAAATTGCGCTGTGTTTCTGTGAAAGCGCCGATTTGTTCAGTTTGAGTTAACAGAACAGGTTTTATCGGTTCATTCTTCGAAAAACAGCCGATAATCAGTGCTCTCCTTATATTTTACTGTAAAAAAAACGGCAGCATGGGAATATCTCATGCTGCTGTTTTTTTTTGAAAGAATGAGAAACGGACTGTTACATCCTCTTCTCCTTCAGATTTGCAGACTATGCAATACCGACTTCATCGTTAAAGGCTTTGATCAGTTTATCGATCTCATCCTTCTGAGCCTGGTAGCCGAGCCAGTATTCACGGTCGTACCACTGGGCGTTAAGTTCGTCGGAGGTGCGTCCCTGCTGTTCAACCCAGGTGTAATATTTCAGATTGTGGATGCGCTTGCGGTCGGCGAGTGTCAGTTCAGCCATGTTGGCGGTATTTTCTCCGTGCAGGTAGCGGCCGAAGGAATAGGCTGCATCATCGCGGGTGAACGGACCATATTCGGCGTTGTATTCATCGATGCGGGAGCTGTAAAGCTGCATGGAATCGGTGAAGACGGTCATGACAACATCGTCGGAGGTCAGCTCGCTGTACTTCGCGAACTTGATGGCGGCCAGCATGTTGGCGATACCGGACAGACCTGCAAGGTTGAGGTTATCAATCGTTTCCTGCGGTACGCCCTTGTCAGCCAGATATTTGTGGCCTTCCGGTTCATTGAACAGGCGGAGAATATTGACGCAGGAGGCGTCGTCGATTGAGGTGACGAAATCAGTGTTGCGGACGTTGTGGACGAACGGGACATGCTTGTCACCGATGCCTTCGATGCGGTGGGCGCCGAAACCGTTTTCAAGCAGGGTCGGACACTGCAGCGCTTCGGAAGCGATGATCTTTGCATCCGGGTACTGCTGTTTGATGTAGTCACCGCAGGCGATGGTGCCGCCGGAACCGGTGTTGGAAGCGATACCGGCAAAGCGGCTGTTCGGTCCCTTGACCTTTTCATAAACTTCCTGCATGGCGTGCCCGGTGAGGGTGTAGTGCCACAGGTAGTTGCCGAATTCTTCAAACTGGTTGAAGATCATCAGTTCCTGACCGGATTTGCGCAGTTCCCAACACTTGTCGAAGATCTCTTTGACGTTGGATTCGGTACCCGGAGTGGCGATCACTTCATCCGCTACACCTTTCAGCCAGTTAAAGCGTTCCTGGCTCATGCCTTCCGGCAGGATGGCGATGGATTTGCACGCCAGCAGGGCGGAGTCATAAGCACCGCCGCGGCAGTAGTTGCCGGTGGAGGGCCAGACGGCCTTTTCCGTGGTGGGGTCAAACTGACCGGTCACCAGACGCGGAACAAGACAGGCGAACGCGGCGCCGACTTTATGTGCGCCGGTCGGGAACCATTTGCCAACGAGAGCAATGATGCGGGCATCAACGCCGGTCAGGCTGGACGGCAGTTCAATGAAATTGACTCCGCCGAAAGCGCCGCCTTTTTCAACCGGCTGATTATGCCAGGTGATGCGGAACAGGTTGCGCGGATGAATATCCCAAAGACCGATAGATTCCAGTTCCTTTTGGAATTTTGCCGGGACGGTTTCCGGATGGAGCTGTTGTTCCAGGGTGGGGATAACGATGTTGCGTTCTCTTGCACGGTCTACTGCATGCTTGAGCCGCTCTTCATTAATGGTTAAATCGATTTTTGCCATGGTACCTCAATAATTTTTATCAATTGATTCCAGTTTATAAAACTGATTGTAATTAACCGGGGAACGTCTTCCCCGATAATGACCATTATTTGCTCAGAAATTCTTCCAGTGCGTCCATTGTCGGGGCGATGACCGGAGCTTCTCCGGCTGCGATCATCGCGGAGCGGATATCTTTGAGTCCGCTGCCGGTGTTCATGACCAGTACATCATCCTTTTCGCCGATAATGCCCATCGCAATGGCTTTCTTCATCCCGGCGAAAGCGGTGGCACCGGCCGGTTCAGCAAAAACACCGATCCTGCCGAGTTCTGAGATGCCTTCATAAATGGATTCATCCGGGATGGCGATATAAGCACCGTTGGTTTGTGTGGCTGCACGGACAGCCCGGACACCGTCACGCGGCAGATCGACGGAAATGCTGTCCGCGATGGTGGTGGCGCTGACGGGTGTGATCTTTTCCGTGTGGGCAGCCCAGGCGTTGAAAATTGCTGCGGATTTTTCAGATTGGACACCGAAGATGCGCGGCATCACCGGGAGCCAACCCAGCTCATACAGGTCTTTAAATCCTTTGTGTATCCCTGAAATGATGTTTCCGTCGCCGACGGACACGAAAATGTTCAGCGGTTTTTCTGAATTTCTTTTGCTGATGATCTGCTCCCAGATCTCAAAGGCTGCGGTCTTTTTCCCTTCGGCGGTGAAAGCGTTGTAGCCGGTGTTACGGCAGTACCAACCGTATTTTTCGCAGGCTTCTACAGAAAGGTCAAAGGCTGAGTCATAATTACCGTCAACCAGAATCACCTGTGCCCCGAATATCAGCAGCTGGGCGATCTTTGCCTGCGGTGCAGTTTTGGGAGCGAAAATAACAGCCTTCCATTGACTGGCTGCTGCCATTCCAGCCAGTGCGGCCCCGGCATTGCCCGTGGATGCGGTGCAGATGATCTCCGCGCTGATTTCTTTGGCACGGGCGATCAGAATAGAACTGGCCCGGTCTTTGAAAGAAGCGGTTGGATTGCGCCCTTCATCCTTGATCCAGAGATTTTCGATGCCGTTGTTTTTGGCGAGTTTATCAGACTTGTAAACAGGCGTGTACCCTGCGGAATGCAGCGCTGTCCCTTCAAATCCCGGATCCTGTACCGGGAGAAGCGGCAGGTAGCGCCATAAAGATTTTTCGGGTGAAGCAAAAATATCTTCCGGTTTAACTGTCTTTTTGATATGATCGTAGTCAAGTATTACATTGAGATTTCCGCCGCAGGAATCACAGGTATATCCTTTATAATCCGCTCTCAGTGATTTACCGCAGACAGAACATTGATATCCAACGAAATTACCCATTATTCACCCCTTGTCTTACATTTGCGGGTACCAGATACAGTATTTCGGATTCTCGCGGTTGTTAATCTATGCGCTGTAAAGCACCAATCACAAAACCCAAGTACCTTTATTCTGATACCTGATCTCTATTTCATAATTATACATTCAAACAGTTTTAGTTGTCAGACAAATGTGTAATATTAAGTCACAAACATTCGTGACGTTTGTAAAAATTCGTCAGTTCCCAGGATGCCGGTTCATTTGAAAGAGCATCCTGCCAACAGGTGCAAAGATAATCCACATCACCGCTGCCGATAGGCGTCGCTTCGATCATCCTATCCGCGCTTTGGATATCTCCGGCTTCAAGAAAGGCAAGCACTACCGGAGCCAGGTCCGGTGCGTAAAGCGGATGAAGATCTGACCGGAGTGCTTCTTGCGCATAGTCAAGAGCTTTTTCTTTATCACCGCCCTGTTGGGAAAGAGTGATTTTCTGAAAATAATAGCAGTATCCGTGCTCAGGTTCTTTCCCGATGGGTTCGGGCGGTTTCGCAGGGCTTTCCGGATCGATGTGAATCAGGTCTGTATTCGTTTTCGGTGCGATTCGGATCAGGGAAGCCGGCAGGTCGGGATATCCGGTATTTGCGCTGTCAATGATTTGCAGACAGCCGCCTTTTTTATAAAATATTCCAAGAGTTTTATCTGTAGATGATGTGAAAGTATGGGAACGGTAGGTATGGTCCACCGGTATGTCTGCCTGAGGATCTTTGTAATAAACTCCCTCGCGCAGATGCAGGTCGAAATATTTGTAATCATAATGCAGACCGGTGTTTTCCGGCGCATACTGCCAGTTGACGACAGGTGACAGGTCATTGTCGCTGGTCCGGTCAAGCGGGATATCCTCCGAGGCAAGGATCGTTCCGCGCTCAAGTCCCGGTGCCCGCCAGGCAAGCTGCCAGAAGTAATCATTCATTTTGTCTGCTTCGTTGATGTAAACATATGTGTTCCGGACCTGGAAGAGAACGGAAAGCGCGGTGACCAGCGCGGCTGCCGCGCAGAAAAACAACGGCTTGAATGCCGCGTCCATCAGTACCGCGATGACGACAGCTGCGCCCGGAGAAAAAGAAAGCGTCGAACGATCCCAGGGAAATTCGGTCGAAACGTCGAGAAATGTTCCCCAGAAAGGAATGCCGGAAAGCAGCAGCAGCGCGGCGCCTGTCAGAAGCAAACCGCTCTTTTTTTGCGTCTCCGGTTTGGTCATTGCTGATTTATCGGAGACATGGAAAAACAGGAAGACCGCAGCTCCTGTTATGATTAGAATTGTGGCGGCAGCTCCGGTTGGCACGAGCGCCGGACGTGAAAAGATCATGCGGTATGAAGCCCCCAAAACGGTATAGAGGTCCTGAAGGACCTTCCTTATCAACAGGATGACACCATTGAAGAAATTCTCCTCAAGCGCTGTGAGTAATTTTGGACCGTAGGTGGTGAAGGAAAAGATAAAGATTCGCCAGATGAAGAAAAACGCTGTAATACAGACAAAAGGCAGCTCAAACAAAATCATCTTGCCGGATGGTTTTCGATAATGCTCTCCGCCGTTATGTGTATGATCCGCAAAATAGAGGAAAAGCGGCCGCGTCAGCTCCAGGCCGAGAAAATATTCGCAGGTGAAAATTGACAGCCCTCCGGCAGCAAGACTCAGGATCATAAGCGGGATCATTTTTGCCCGCGGTTTGCAATAAGCCAGAATCATCAGCTCTATCGAAAGCAAGATGAGCACCAGCGAGGTGAAATGCATTACGAATTCAACCGCTATCGGCTGCTGTTGGAAGCCAGGATAGACAGCAAAAAGGAGCGGTGCGATGTCAACTGTCCTGCTCTCCCCGAAAGCATTGACAAGCACCCGCCAGAACAAAACCGCTGAAAGCCAGCGGAGAAAAAGAACAAACAAATGATACGCGATGGCAGATTCTTTGAATACAGCAGAAGTCAGGATATAGATCCAGGCTGAATGTGGCCTGTCCCATTGGGTGAAGAGGGAAAAACTTTCCGAACCGGCAAGATGATAATTATAAATGTAGATCCAGTCGTCACCGTAAAAGCTGAGGCGGGAAATACCGATACCATAAGCGATGCCCACCACAAGTGTGAGTACGATAAGATACCGGATATTCTTTGTTTTAATATTTTTTCTGCTTAAGATACCCATGGATGGAGATCCTGTATTTCCCGCTCCGCAGCCTGCAGGATGATACTTAATAACCGATCTTCCTGATCACGTGGAACTTGAAAAATCCCGGGGCAAAATAGCTTTCGGAGTAATCGAGGATCCTTCCGCTGTTCTCATACAGATATGCCTCGAATTTCTGCACGACATCTCCGCGCTGCATCTGGATCTTTTTCGCGATATCGCTGCTGGCAGGACAGGCACTGATGTAGGTCTTCGAATGAGAAAGATGATAAGTCTCCCGCTTGATGAGCAGGTCAAGAACGGATCCGGTGAACCCGTTGATCAGGTCTTCCTCCGGCAGAACATCGATCGGCAGGGTGTCTATCAGGTAAGCGACCGGATGATCGGCTACCCAGATAACACGGGAAATCTTTACGATCTCATCGTTTGGATCGATTTCAAGCTTTTTGTTGATAATTTCGCCGGCGTTTTCCCTGCTGATGCCGAGATACCCCATTTTTACATCCATTCCCAACCGGTTTGCCTGGGTCTCGATGCTTTCAAGGATCTCAAGTCCTGATTCGATATTTTGTTTCTGATCAAGCACAAATGTACCGACACCCTGCCTGCGGCGGATGAGTCCCTGACTTTCAAAACTGCGCATAGCTTCTCGCAGCGTTGCTCTTGATACGCCCAGGGAGGCTGCCAGTTCCGGCTCTGATTTCAGTTTTTCACCCGCAGGCGTCTTTTCAATGATCTCTGCAAGCTGTAAATGCAGCTTTTGAAATAACGTCAAATTGTCGGTCGAATTGGTATAGTCAGGCATTCTCCCTCCGAACAGATTGCATAAAGATGTCCGAAACCGGTACCTTCCGAAAGCATCATAATTGAAGTCACCGGTTTGAATCCGATTTCTATCGGTATTCAATAGCTTTTAGTGTGTTTGCCATCAGCATGGCGATGGTCATCGGTCCAACACCGCCGGGAACCGGTGAGATTGCTCCAGCCCGTTTTACTGCTTCATCAAATTCAACATCGCCGACCAGGCGGTAACCGCGGGGAGATGTTTTATCCGGAATATGGTTGATCCCAACGTCGATAACGATGGCACCCGGTTTTATCCATTCTCCTCTGACAAGCCCCGGCGAACCGGCTGCCGCGACTACGATATCGGATTCCCGGCAGACCTCATCCAGATGACGGGTCTGGCTGTGACAGATGGTGGGAGTCGTATTGCAGCGGCTCAGCATCATCGCTGTCGGCATTCCCACAATGGATGAACGACCGATAACTGCCGCATCCATTCCGCTGATATCCGGACAGACACTTTGGATCATATGGATGATGCCGGATGGTGTACAGGGATAAAACAGCGGTTCGCTGTATTTACGCGTTAAAAGTCCGGCATTATATGGATGGAGACCGTCTACATCCTTTTTCGGTGAAATCGTGTGCATTACTCTGTCTTCCGAAAGATGATCCGGAAGCGGGAGCTGAACCAGTATTCCCTGTATATCCTGATTCTGATTTAATTCTTCGATCAGGCTTACCAATTTATCCTGCGGACAGTTTTCTTCCAGTTCATAAGAAAGTGAGTGGATGCCAAGATCGGCAGTGGTCTTGATTTTCGAGGCTACATAAGTCCTTGATGCCGGATTATTTCCAACCAGAACAGTCGCCAGTCCGGGAACGGGCAGCTGCTGCCGTACCCTTTCCTCGATGGCGGCTTTTACCTCCTGCTTGATGTTTTCAGCCAGTTTTTTCCCGTCTATGATCTCTGCTGTCATATGTTCTTTCCAATGTATAAAAAATCAGTCAAAAATCAGTGATTTCCAAATCGTCCAGTTCGGCGCGGGTGTGACCGCGATTTCCGGGTAAGGCGTTGGTGTCGGCGTTTCATATTCTCCCGGAAGCGGGATGATCACATGGTCATCTTCCTTACGCATCAGCCCCTGCTGCCGTGCCCATTCTTCTACTGCCGTATCGGATTTCGCATAGTCAATTCTATCGTTGACAGTGTCAAGCGTGGACTGCAGATTGATGACGTCAGCCTGCAGCGTTGCTTCCTGATTTTCCAGAAAGCTCAGTGTGCTGAGACGTGTGTTAAGATCGATGACCAGATAAACGGCAACCAGTATCAGGATAAGCAGATAAAAATGCCGTTTGATTGCCTTCAAAATTTCCATACTATAACTATACCAGAAAATATCAGATTGTGGCAAAAAAAAAGACCCTCAATTGGGTCTTGTTTGTGCCGAAGGAGGGATTTGAACCCTCATGAGAGTACTCTCACTACGCCCTGAACGTAGCGCGTCTGCCAGTTCCGCCACTTCGGCATGTCAACAATAATGATTATATGCTCTTTGTTTTTCCTGTCAAGAAATTTGTGAAAATTCATGATAATTGATTACGAATTGATTATGAACAAAAAAGCCGGAGGGTTTGGCTCCGGCTTTTGACAATTTTCAAAAAATTAGATTATTCGGTCGGCAGATTGGAGATTACTGCCTGCTGGCCGTCAACGATCTCATCGCCCTGGATAAAGCGTCCGGGGACAAAACCGGTACCGGCAGGGATCAGCTTACCGATGATGACGTTTTCTTTCAGTCCGTAGAGCGGGTCCTTCAAGCCGCCGATGGCAGCGCTGGCCAGTACCTTGATGGTGTGCTGGAAGGAGGATGCAGACAGCCAGGAGTCTGTAGAGAGGGACGCCTTGGTGACGCCGAGCAGGATCTCGACGTACTTCGCGGGAGTCTTGCCTTCTTCTTCGAGACGGCGGTTGATGTCCTTCAGTGTCAGGTAATCGACGACATCCATCGGCAGGTACGGGGAGTCACCGGAACTGGTGATCTGGACTTTTCCGAGCATCTTGCGGATGATCACTTCAAAGTGCTTATCGTTGATGTTCTGACCCTGTGTGCGGTAAACGTCCTGGATCTCCTTCAGCATATACATCTGGCAGGCATCGCGTCCGTTCAGTTTCAGGATCATGTGCGGGTTCAGTGAACCTTCAGTCAGCGGGGTACCGGCGGAAACGATCTCTCCGTCTTTCACCAGCAGACGAGCATTGGTAGGAATGTTGTATTCCTCTGACATGTGGTTTTCATATGTCACAATGACTTTATTGTCTTCCACACGAACCTGGCCGGCGTGAGCCGCGCCAACAGTGGTTTCACCCTGGGACGCGATGGTGTCGCCGAGTTCAACGTGCATTTCATCTTCCACAGCAATTTCCCAGCCGTCTTCGATGGTGTATGTGTCAGAAACCAGCTCACTGTTTTCAATGCGGACGATACGGACATCATCATACTTATCATTCTGCATGATGAAAGCCTTACCGGAGATCTGAGCTATGATCGCTTCACCCTTCGGGGTGCGGCGTGCTTCGAACAGTTCTTCCACGCGGGGAAGACCGGAAGTAATATCACCACCCTGAGCAACACCGCCGGAGTGGAAAGTACGCAGCGTCAGCTGGGTACCCGGTTCACCGATGGACTGGGCGGCGACGGTGCCGACAGCGGCGCCGAGTTCAGCCAGTTTGCCGCGGCCGAGATCCATACCATAACATTTCGCACAAATGCCGTGCTTGAGCTGGCAGGTCATCGGGGAGCGGACTTTCATTTCCTGAACATTCGCAGCCTGGATCTTGCGGGCAGCTTCGTGATCGATCAGGTCACCCTTTTCGAGCAGGATCTCACCGGTGGAAAGGTCGACAACACGTTCTGCAGTTACGCGGCCGTAGATACGTTCCGCATAAGACTGTTTCGCAACATCGTCGGAGCGGCGGATATAGATGCCTTCATCGGTGCCGCAGTCTTCATCATTGATGATGAGGTCCTGAGCAATATCCACCAGACGGCGGGTCAGATAACCGGCGTCCGCGGTACGCAGAGCGGTATCTGCCAGACCCTTTCGGGCTCCATGTGTGGAGATGAAGTATTCCAGCGCATCCAGACCTTCACGGAAGTTAGATTTGATCGGCAGGGTGATGATACGACCGGACGGGTCAGCCATCAAACCGCGCATACCAGCCAGCTGACCGATAGGACCGAAACCGCCTTTGGTAGCCCCAGAGTTAGCCATGATGGCCATATCACCTTCCGGATCCATGAAGTTACGGACAGCCTTGGATACCAGGTTCGTGGTCTCCTGCCAAACGGCAACGATGCGGTCGTCACGTTCGGCTGCGGTGAGCAGACCCTTGCGGTACTGCTTGTTGATCTTTTCAACTTCTTCGTCAGCCTGATGTTGGAGCTGATTTCTTTCCGGTGGAACAGTAATATCGGAAACTGCCATGGTCAGACCCGAGCGCATGGAAAATTCAAAACCGATATCCTTAATGGCGTCGGCGACAATAGTCGTCTCATCCTGACCGCAGACGTCGTAAACTTCAGAGATCAGGTCTTTGATCTCGCCCTTGCCGAAGGTCATGTTCTTGAAGAGCATTTTTTCCGGCAGAATGTTGTTGAAAATAACACGGCCAACGGTGGTGTCGATGATCTTGGTCACCGGTTCTTCCATGCGTTTACCGTCTTCATCATAGTAAGTCGTAGCCTTAAACTTGATTTTTGTATGCAGGTTAACCTGATTGACATCGTAGCAATACTTAACCTCATCGAAGTCATAGAAAGCGCGGCCGTCACCCGGATGATCCTGTCCCAGTTCCATGGTCAGGTAATAAATACCGAGAACCATATCCTTGGACGGACTGATGATAGGTTCACCGTCAGCGGGCTTCAGCAGGTTCTTGGAAGCCAGCATCAGCGTGCGTGCTTCATTGACAGCCTTGTCGGAAAGCGGTACATGGACAGCCATCTGGTCTCCGTCGAAGTCCGCGTTGAAAGCGGTACAAACCAGCGGATGCAGCTGAATGGCAGAGCCTTCGATCAGGATCGGTTCAAATGCCTGAATTCCCAGACGGTGCAGGGTTGGCGCACGGTTCAGCATGACAGGGCGTTCACCGATAACTTCTTCAAGAACTTCCCATACTTCGGTGCGGTTGCGCTCGATCAAACGGCGCGCACCCTTTACGTTGGTCGCGTAGCCATGCTTGCACAGACGGGAAATGACGAATGGCATATAGAGTTCCAACGCCATGGACTTCGGCAGACCGCACTGGTACAGCTTGAGCTTTGGCCCGACAACGATAACGGAACGGCCGGAATAGTCAACACGTTTACCCAGCAGGTTGCGGCGGAAACGCCCTTTCTTACCTTTGAGCATATCGCTCAGAGATTTCAGCTCGCGGCGTCCGCGGCGGGAAAGCGCCTTGCCGCGCTGTGAATTGTCGATCAGGGAGTCAACGGCTTCCTGAAGCATACGTTTTTCATTGCGCACGATCACATCCGGTGCACCCAGCTCCAGCAGTCTCTTCAGACGGTTGTTGCGGTTGATGACACGGCGGTAGAGATCATTCAGATCGGATGTGGCGAAACGGCCGCCATCCAGCTGAACCATCGGGCGCAGATCCGGAGGAATAACAGGAAGGACTGTCATGATCATCCATTCCGGATGGTTGTGGGAAGCACGGAAAGATTCCACAACCTTCAGCCGGGATGTGGCCTTCTTGCGTTTCTGCTTTGATTTGGTAGTGCGGACTTCATTCCAAAGATCCTTTGAAAGCTGGTCCAGATCCAGACGCTTCAGAATGTCGTAGAAAGCTTCTGCACCCATGTCAGCACGGAACACCTGACCCCAGCGGGAACGCAGTTCGCGATAGGATGTTTCGCTCAGGAAGGTGAAAGGCTGCAGGTCTTCCAGCTCTTCGCGGAGCTTGGAATTCTGGCTCTGAGTCTCGCTGGACTGATCGGCATGCTGGCTGCGGAGAGCTTCCATCTGTTCTTCTGCTTCGGCACGGATCTTCATCTTTTCCATGTCGAGTTTTTCAATATCTGCCTGCTGCTGCAGTTTGATCTCTTTTTCAAGAGATTCAAGTTTTTCGCGGACAGCTTCCTGAACTGCAGAAATATGTTCGAAGGAAATGGTCTGACCTGCTTTCACAACAGTCATATCGGCTGCGTTGAAGTGCATATCCACGGCTGCGGGCTTTCCTACAGAATCCTGCAGCGTCTGTTCCAGCCGCTGGCCTTCGCGCATGACAGGATCCAGACGTTTGCTGATTTCCTCTTCACCGCTGGCCTGAAGCTGATCACGTTTTTCCTGCAGGGCTTTTAATTTGTTGTCGCGTTCGCGCTTTACACTCAGGATCTTCATGTTGACTTCCTGGGCACGTTCGCGTTCTGTTCCGCTGATGTCATCTTCCAGCTTGCTCAGTGCCTTTTGACGGGCTTCTTCGTCCACATAAGTAACGATATACTGCGCAAAATAAAGCACCCGATCCAGATTGCGGCGGGAAATATCCAGCAGCAGACCAAGGTATGACGGGATCCTGCGGGTGTACCAGATATGGGCAATCGGTGTCGCAAGTTCGATGTGCCCGAGACGTTCGCGGCGGACGGAAGCCTTTGTTACTTCCACTCCGCATTTGTCGCAGATGATCCCTTTGTAACGCGGGTTCTTGTACTTTCCGCAATAACACTGCCAGTCCCGGGTGGGCCCGAAGATCGCTTCACAGAAGAGACCGTCTTTTTCAGGGCGTAAGCGGCGGTAGTTGATGGTTTCAGGCTTCAATACTTCGCCATGAGACCAGCTGCGGATCGTATCCGGTGATGCAAGACTGATTCCTAACGCAACCAAACCTTTCGTTTCCACGTTTTTTCTCCTTCAATAATATGATGAATGTCATCACTTAATTTATGTGTTTTGTAACAAGCTGCTGATAGCTCAGCGGTTTAAGGCACAATTTTCCCATATAAAAATTATATGAGCGACTAATCATTATATCATAAGCCGCTCATATTCGTCAAAAAGGTGACAAAATTGTTAAGGTTTGTAGTGAAAATAATTAATACACGGGCATGGGAAGTTCTTCATATGGGATAATTCCATCGTCAGATATTACTGAGTTTTCTGAGCCGTCAGTGATAACCGGATTATCGGTATATACCGGCTCTTCCGTAGGCGGATAGCATTCAAAATAGACGGCTGTTGCGGTCATCTGCATCGATTCTGTCCCAGCAATCGGCATACCCTGCTCATAAAACGGGATCGCTCCGCAGTAATCTTCTCTTGCGACATATTCATCCCCGACCCGGAAAGATGCTTCTGCAAAACGCTGGTTTGCGGTCAGCCCGGTGGCGCGGTCCATGAGGTTTGGCATGACCTGTGCTGCGTTGGAATAATATTCAAGAGCCTTGTTCCAGTTGATTTCCCAGAAACCGGCACCGGCCAGGTAGGAACGGGCTGCATCGCGCATGCTGTTTGCCTGGTTGTCAATAGGTCCTAACGCTTCAGCCAGAGTAATGTTATAAACACCGTTTTCAAGATAACCGGCATTAATTTGCTGAATACCATAATTCCGCAAAGCGATGTAATACAGGCCATCCACTTCAAGCCCTCTGAAATTAATGTTGCGGTCGCGGAGAGCGACGATCATATTGATCGCGTTTTCCCAGTTCTGGTTATAAATTGCCATTTGAATTGCCTGAAACATTTCTTCTTCACCGCGTGTATCGATTGTTGCAGTCGGTGCCGGTGTGGCGGTGATCAGCGGTGTGGGCGAAGCTGTCGGGAACAGGGCAAGAATTACCTGCTGGTAGGTCATCATTGCTCCCGGATATTCCGGATCGACCTCGATAACATAATCCAGACGTGTTTTAGCATTTTGATATTTTCCCTGTTCGATATCAGCAATCGCCATTTGATATTGTTCTGCTGCTGCCATCATGGAACGCCGGGTATATTCTGCCTTACGAGCATTGATCGCTGTGTTGTATCCAAGAAATCCGCCTGCAACAGCAATTGCGATCATCAAAAAGATTCCGAGAAAAATGTAACCGATTATGGAACCATTGCCTTTTTTCTTTGAGCCGCTCTTTTTACTTTTCTTAGCGTTTTTATTTTGAGCCGGAGGCATCGGCTGATTGCCGGGAAGAGGTGCAGTAAAGTTAGGAGCGGCGTTCCACTGCTGTCCGTAAGGCTGTGTTCCCATCGGTTGGGATTGATTTACGGGCTGCTGGTTATTAGGCGGATAAGGAACGCTGGAATTTCCATTTGGCGGTTGTTGATTCATATTTATCCTCATTATCCGGTCAGAAAACAGACCGGTTTTCTAAAATTTTTTCAATAGCTTTAATTCCGGAATGATAGCAATGCTATAAAACAGCAATGCGGTACACATTCCCAAAATAGATTTTACCAGAATATTGCCATTTGGGATGGACATAACTGCAAAACAAATACCACCGGCACAGAT